>QCSL01000018.1 GCA_003209165.1 Synechococcus sp. AG-670-B23
CTCCGCCCCCTTCCAGCTGAGCTGCCAGCCCCCTGCAAGATCGGCTGCACCGCCGGGGGCACCGTTTTCCAGTCGCCGGCTGAGCTCCTCAAGTTGAGGGGCCGGTATTGGCGGCACCCCCTGCTGCTGCAGCCATTGCGCCAGTAGCAGGCGGCGGGCTGATGAGCTCAACGCCCCCAGGCCGCGGCGGTCCAGGCCAGCAGGGGTTTGCAGAACCGCCAGGGCCATTTGGCTCAGTTCCGTCTGACTGTCCCGCACGTGGGACACCCGTTCGGCCAGATCGCTCATCCGCCTAGTGCAGCCTGGATACAACTCTTCCAGCACCGGCAGAACCTCCTGGCGAATCCGGTTGCGGGCGAAATCAGGGGATTGGTTGCTGGGGTCCTCCCAGATGGGCAGGGCCAGCTCCTGGCAGATTTGGAGGGTATCGTCGCGCTGCAGATGCAGTAGCGGCCGGCGTAGCTGGGGTCCTTCTGGGCTGAGGGGGCGGACGCTCGGTAGTGATGCCAGGCCGGCCAGGTCGCTGCCGCGGGCCAGCTGTAGCAATATCGTTTCGGCCCGGTCGCTGGCGGTGTGGCCCGTCACCACATCGGAGCATGCTTCGCGGCCCCTTTGTTCCAGCCGTTCGTAACGCCAATGCCGGGCCGTGGCTTCATTGGGCATCTCTCCCGGCGTTGCGGCGTCAATTTGGAGGGGCAGCTGGCGCTGCTGGCACCAGGCGCTGAGTTCGGTGGCGATCCGGCTGGAGCTGTTGCGCCAGCGGTGGTCGCCGTGCCAAAGGCTCAGACTCCAGCCATGCAAGGGCGCCAGATCCCGTAGCAGGGCCAGCAGAGCCATGGAGTCCTGTCCGCCGGACACAGCCAGAAGCAGGGAGCTGCCCTGGGGCAAAAGCTGCGGCTGCTGAAGCAGGCGCCGGTGCAGGCGGTCATGCCAGGACGTCCAGCCCAAGGGAGAGGGTGCGTTTCCCCCACGGTGTGAGAATTGGGGCATTGCTGTCCAGTCCCCCATGACCCGTCTTCAGCAGCTGCCCGCTTCTCTGCAGCGCAGCCTCAAGCAGCGCTCCGCGCTCAAGGTGATCGCTGGCCTGATGAATTTTGATGCCGCCAGTGTGGAGCGGGTCGCCCGTGCAGCGGGGCGTGGCGGTGCTGATCTGATCGATGTGGCCTGCGATCCCGCCCTGGTGCGCCTTGCGATCGAAGCCTCCGGTGGCGTGCCGGTGTGCGTGTCGTCGGTGGAGCCCGAGCAGTTCCCAGCGGCCGTGGCGGCCGGTGCGTTGATGGTGGAGATCGGCAACTACGACGCCTTTTATCCCCAAGGTCGAATTTTTGATGCAGCTGAGGTTTTGGAGCTCAACCGCCGCACTCGCCAACTGCTGCCCAACATTGTGTTGAGCGTCACGGTGCCCCACGTGTTGCCGATGGATGAGCAGGAACAGCTGGCCATCGATTTGGTGGCGGCTGGTGCCGATCTAATCCAGACCGAGGGCGGCACCAGTGCCAAGCCCTTCAGCGCTGGCCATCTCGGCTTGATCGAGAAGGCCGCCCCCACCTTGGCGGCGGCCCACAGCATCAGCCGTGCGGTGGATGTGCCCGTGCTCTGTGCTTCTGGTCTTTCGGCGGTGACGCTGCCAATGGCCATCGCTGCTGGTGCGGCCGGCGTGGGCGTTGGTTCGGCCGTGAATCGCCTGCAGGATGAGTTGGCGATGGTGGCGGTAGTGCGTGGTCTGCGTTATGCCCTCGGCAACGCTGTCGCGACCTGGGTCTGAGGCCTCGCCTCAGACCCACTCCCATTTGATGCCGTAGCGGCTCCATACGCCGGCAACGGTTTCTGCCAGTTGTTGCCTGAGTTGTTGGCGTAGGGCTGGGTCGATACGGTCGCCCAGCCCGTCACCGGCATTTGCGCGGGGCAACGCCCCGGGCCAATCGATGGGTTTGAGCTCGAGAAAACTGAGCAGCTTCTGCCAGATGCGCTCCGGCGTGGAGAACAGGTCTTCACTGCGCAGGATCAGCAGCTGCTCTCGGGGAAAGAGGGCTTCGTAGCGGTCCAGCTGTTCGAGGTAGCGGCTGCGGCTGAGGTAGCTGTGCTTCTGAAGGCTGATGGGATCGCCGCTTTGCAGACGTTCGGGTTCCGCGGCCAGAGCAGCGGCGGGTTCCAGGGTTTCAAAGCCCCGTTTGCGGGCGTGAAACAGTTGAGAGATGCTGCGTTCCACCGGATCCCTCAGCAGCACCACCATGCGGGATTTTGGTACGAGCTGGTGGATGCGACTCGGCACGTCGGGATGGAACAAATAAAAGGGCGTTATCTCACCGCACGTCTGGTGGGGTTCGGCGTCTGCGAAGTGGTTCCGGTACCACCCTTTTCCTTTGTCGTAATTCTGATCAAAGAAATGAACTTCTTTGAAGGCCGGAAGAAACACGTCTGGGTGCTGCCCCAGCAATCGATGCAGCGTTGTTGTACCCCCTTTCTGGGTGCCGAGGCCGAGGAACTCAGGTAGGGGGGCTGCCATTGAGCTGGTGTGGCCGATTGGCTCCATTTTGTTGGGGGAGCAGGGTCTGAACGCCTTCATGGTGTGAAGAGTGGCTAGCAACTCCCCGAAGCCATCGGTTCACATGTGAAAATTGAACCCTGACTTCCAGTTCCATGCAGTTCATCAACACGCTGACCGTTCTGGCCCTGGTGGTGGCATCATTTGCCTTGATCGTTGCTGTGCCAGTGCTTTATGCCTCCAGCGAGGACAGCGGCCGTTCTAACCGTCTGATCCTTCTGGGCAGTGCTGTGTGGGTTGCTCTGGTGCTGCTGAACTGGGGTGTGAGCTTCTTCGTCGTCTGAGCTCAGCTCTCAGAGGAAACCTGGAGGGTGCCACGATGGCTGAGATTCAGTCGGCACCTTCCCAATGGCTACGTTCGAAGGACGTTTCTCAGACGCAGCAGGGTTGCGAGTCGCCATTGTTGTGGCCCGTTTCAACGATCTCGTAACATCCAAGCTGCTGAGCGGTTGTCTTGACTGCCTCAAGCGCCACGGCGTGGATGTATCGGAGACCAGCTCTCAGCTTGATGTGGCCTGGGTGCCGGGTTCGTTCGAATTGCCGATCGTGACCCAGCAGATGGCCCGCTCTGGTCAGTACCAGGTGCTGATCACTTTGGGCGCGGTGATCCGTGGGGACACGCCCCATTTCGATGTGGTGGTGGCGGAGGCCAGTAAGGGCATTGCAGCAGTGGCGCGAGACACATCAGTGCCGGTGATCTTCGGTGTTTTGACTACCGACACCATGCAGCAGGCGCTGGAGCGGGCGGGCATCAAGAGCAACCTCGGCTGGAGCTACGGACTGGAGGCCCTGGAGATGGGCAGCTTGATGCGGGCCTTGCCGTCGGCTTGAGGCTTCAGGCCGCCAACTGATCCAGCACTTGGCGAGCCCGTTGCACCACGGGCTTGGGAACGCCGGCCAGGCGCGCCGCTTCGATGCCGTAGCTGCGGCTGGCGCCGCCGGCTTGCACCTGATGGAGGAAGACCAGATCCTCCCCGGTTTCCTTTACCAGCACCTGGAAGTTGGCCACGTTGTCGCGTTCAGAGGCCAGGTTGTTGAGCTCGTGATAGTGGGTGGCGAACACCGTGCGGCTGCCCAGATCGCCCGCCAGGTGCTCGCTCACGGCCCAGGCGATCGAGAGGCCGTCGAAGGTGGCGGTGCCCCGCCCGATCTCATCGAGCAGCACCAGGGAACGATTGCTGGCGTGGTGAAGGATGTTGGCGGTTTCGGCCATCTCCACCATGAAGGTGGACTGGCCGGCGGCCAGATCATCCACGGCACCCACCCGGGTGAAGATCCGATCGGCGACGCTGACCGTGGCGGAGCGGGCCGGCACCCAGCTGCCGATCTGAGCCATCAACTGGATCAGACCGATCTGGCGTAAATAGCAGCTCTTGCCACTGGCGTTCGGGCCTGTGAGCACCACCAGATCGGTGCCCTCACCGAGCTGCACATCATTTGGGGTGAAGGAGGTTTCCACTAGCCGTTGCTCCACCACCGGATGGCGGCTGGCCTCCAGCTGCAGCCCCCGGCCGTCGGTGATGGTTGGTGCGCAGTAGCCACCGCTGGCGGCCACATCGGCCAGGCCGGTGAGGGCATCGAGGGAAGCAACGGCCCGGGCCGTCTGGCGGATTGGGGCGGCCATGTCTCCCACCTGCTCGCGCAGCTGGCAGAACAGTTCGTACTCCCGCTGGCAGGCGCGAGCCCGTAGCTGGAAGATGCGGACCTCCCGCTCCTTGAGATCTGGGGTGATGAAGCGTTCTTCGTTAGCCAGGGTCTGGCGCCGGATCCAGTGGTCCGGCACGGCGGTGGCCTTGGCTTTGCTCACCGCCAGGAAATAGCCGAAGGTGCGGTGGTGCTGCAGCTTCAGGGTGCTGATGCCACTGCGTTGGCGCTCCTGCTGTTCCTGATGGCTGAGCCAGGCATCCTGATCGTCCAGCTGGTTGCGCAGCCCATCCAGCAGCGGGTCGACGCCGTCATGGATCAGATCGCCTTCTGAGAGGGAGAGCGGTGGGGCCTCCATCAGGCTGTGGCGAATGATCTGGGCGAGCTCAGCCAGGGCTGGATCGGGGCTGAGCAGGTCCTGCAACCATGCGGGCCCACTGGTGATCGCAGATTCCAGCCGTGCGGTGAGCTGGGGCAACCGTTCCAGGCCATCGGCGATGGCCACCAGATCACGGGCGCCGGCGTGGCCCGCCCCGGCTCGGCCCGCCAGCCGTTCCAGGTCCCCCATCGGCCGCAGCAGCTGACGGATTCCCAGCCGCAGGCTGCGTTTATCCACCAGGTTGCTCACCAGATCCTGGCGTTGCTGGATGGCCTGCTGGTCCATCAGTGGTGCTTCCAGCCAGCGGCGCAGGCAACGGCCGCCCATGGCGGTGAGGGTGCGATCGATCGCCCAGAGCAACGAACCCTGCAACTGGTTGTCGCGCTGGGTGGCGGTGAGTTCGAGGTTGCGGCGGGTCTGGGCATCCAGTACCAGGGCATCGCCGCGGTGGACGATCGCTGGCACCTCCAGAGGAATGCGGCTGTCCTCCTCCAAGGGCTGGGTGTCCTGCAGGTAGCGCAGCAGGCCGCCGAGGGCCTGTAGGGCCAGGGGATGCTCCGGCAGGCCCAGGCCATCGAGGCTGCTGAGGCCGTAGTGCTGCTGCAGGGTGCGCTCCGCCTCCGCCGGGCTGAAGGGGGTGCTGGCCATCGGCGTCAGCCGCAGCCGTTCCGGGCACCAGGCTGGCCTTTCGGCGTCGTGGTCTGCGGCCCAGAGCAGTTCGGAGGCCTCCTGCTGGGCCAGCTGCTGGTGCAGGGCGCTGCTCTCTTCCTGCTGCATCACCTGCACCTCGCCAGTGCTCACATCGGCGCTGGCCAGGCCCCAGCGCAGCGGTTGTTTCCCCTGGGCCGGCTCCACCACAACCGCCGCCAGCCAGTTGTTGCGGCGGGCGCTGAGCATGCCCTCTTCCAACACTGTGCCGGGGGTCAGTACTCGGGTGATGTCCCGCTTGAGCAGGGCACCTTTGGTGGGGGTGGTTTCGAGTTGATCGCAAAGGGCCACGCTGTAGCCCTGCTTGATCAGTTCGGCGCAGTAGCGCTCAGCGGCATGGTGGGGGATGCCCGCCATCGGCACCCGCCCGATCGACTTGCCGCCCTCTTTGCCGGTGAGGGTGAGTTCCAGCACCCGGGAGAGTTCGATGGCGTCTTCGAAGAAGCATTCGAAGAAGTCGCCTAAGCGGTAGAGCAGTACCCGTTCGGGATGGGCTGCTTTCAGCTCCACGTAGTGGCGCAGCATCGGTGTGAGCTGCGGCGGGTCCAGTTGGCTGTGGTGGGCCCAGGCCGGTTCGTCGCTGCTGAGTTCTGAATCGTTTGCAGCCGAGGATTCGCTGCTGCCCTCCCTTGCCGTGGCTTGGCGCGTTCGGGGCCGGGCGGCGGCATCGGCTCCGAGTTCGTCGTCGCTGAGGTCGTGGCTGGCGGTCTCAGCTTTACTGGTGGTTGTCGTCGCCGATGGGGCTTCCGGTTCAGGGGTGCCGAAAAGATTGCCCTGAAGGGCGTCGTCAGGGGATTGGGACGCGGATCGCGGCATCAACTGCACTCTCGAGTTCCGATCGTACTCAGTTCGGGTGGGAAGCTTTGATAGAACAGTTCATGAGCTTTAGAAACAATGATCAAAAGTCAACGGCTGCAGATGCTATCAATACTATATTAACTGATATATTCAAAAGGCTTTTCGGAAGATGAAATCAATTCTCAAGTCGATAAAAAAAGACCAATTTTTTTCCAATAATAATTCACAGCCAGGTCTTACTCTATTCAAATAATTTGCTATGTCGATAGTTTACTTTCTACCTGTTGAAGTTGAACATAGGGGATTTTGTTCAAAACTATTGCTGTCTTTGAAATTACTTTCAAGTCGTCAAAGCCGACATGTGGTCATTGGTTTTGATAAGTATATCGGAGGAGTTCTAAGATCTATAAACTTTCCATCTATTTTATTGGATAAAAGCTGTTCTGATTTGATGTACCAATCCCGCATCAAACATGTTTTGAGCAACAACGGTAAGGCTGCAGTATGCGATGAAGAAGGCGTAAATAATATTACTAATAATTATGCGGGCTTAAAAGCAAGATTTGACCCTAATTGTGCCGCAAGCATTAGTAAATTTTTTGCATGGGGCAAATTAGATTGCGATTTAGCGACTGACGCAGGGATACCCCAAGAAAGAGTTGTGATGACAGGTAATCCGCGATGTGATCTGATGAATATCAATGGCTCAAAATTTTACAATAAAAAAGCATCTGCATTGAATACAATATTTGGTGACTTTATTCTCATTAATGATAACTTTGTAGTGGAGCGATTTGACCCAAATTATTCCCCGCCATTCAGATCACATTTATCAAAACAAGAGAATATTGAGCTTAAGGCAAAAAGAGATAAAAAAATTAAAGAAAATAAACTCCAGCGCGAAAGATTGCTAGAACTTCTTATGGATTTATCGCAAAAATATCCCGATATAAATTTTGTAATAAGGCCTCATCCTATGAGTGATCCAGCTTACATGCATGAAAAATTTTCAAAAGTAAGAAATGTGTTTGTTGTTTATAAAGATTCAATAGAACCATGGCTTTTTGCATGTCGCGCGATGGTGTCATCAGGTTGTACAACTGCTCTACAGGCTGCAATAGCAAAAAAGCCAATTTACCATTTTCCTTCGGTCGGGGATCATTTAGAGCCCTTAGCATCAAGCCTTGGAATTGAATTTAGTGTCAGCACTAATTTAAGAGATTACCCAGAATCTATTGTCGAATCTAACTACAAATCTGTCAGCGAATATATTAATATTCTAGATCAAGCTACTGATAATATTTCCCAGGAGTTGTTTCAACTTGAAAGCCAAAATATGCATATCAATTTAGATTTTAACATGTTTTCACTGCTTTCTAAAAAGGTTGTCGAACAACAACCGTCACCTGTTGAGCCAAAATGGTCGCGCTCTGGCTACAGTGTATCCAGTGTAAGAAAAATAGTTCAAAATATGGTTGAAAGCTTTTCTATCTCATGTGGTAAAATATCTATAATAAAAATCTCACCTTATTTGTTTATTCTATCCAATGGCTATTGATATTAAAATAAATCCTGGGAATCAAAATATTTCTTATATTGTTAAGAATAGCTATATAGAACCTTTCGGCAAATTATCCATATTGTTGGTTGGAAAATTTTTAGGTGCATTAAATGAAAATGGTACGATTGCTATAGAAGATCTACGTGAATTTAAAAAATTTATACTCTCTTCTTTGAAAAAAGCAGATATTTCTGACTTTTCTTTGAATTCTTGCGTGGGAAATTTTTCACTTATTTGTATTTTTCATGATCTGTCTAAGATTCTTGTTTCAACATCGACTTCTGGAATAAGTCCATATATTGCCAAATCTCACCAGGGACAAATAAAAATTAATTTCGATGAAAATTCTATTTTATCAACTTATAAGTCAAATTTATCTGTTGCAGCGAAAGAAGGGATTTTGGTGGGTCATCAATTGGTGACTCGTGCTCCCTTAACATTATTCGATGTTGAAAATATTTCTAGATGTCCTTCTGGTCATAACACAATTATAAGTATGGATGCTTTTAATATTACTTTTCGTCCGTATCTTAACAAAAAAGATTTTATTTATTCTCCTCAAGTTCTAGAAGAGTCGTTAAAAAGCATTCTTAAATTGTATTTAGGCCGTTTTGGAAGTGATATAGGACTTGCCTTCTCCGGAGGATTAGATTCATCTTGTTTGGCAGCATTGTTGAAGAGCATGAATGCTTCAGTACCATTTTTTCATGTTGACTACAAGGGATCTAAATCTAAAAGATCAAGAGTTGCGCACTATATTGCCACATATCTTGGCTTTTCAACATTACATCTAGCTCGTCATGATTCACGTGTTGATGTAGCTGATATGACTAAAAATTGTAAGGCTGGATTTATTACTGTTCCTAATTCTATGTATTTAGGATCACCTATCAATAAATATGTTAAGAACAGCGTTCCTTCAAACCTAATTACAGGTCAAGGTGCCGATTCGATCTATGTAATTGACAGCTTTGCGCCTGCAACAGAGCTTGTAGGCGATGCTCGTGTCCAATCAATTGTTGACAGTCGTCATTTACGTCTTGCACTCACTACTCCAAATATAGAAAAGCTTTTTTCGTTCAGCCACAATGATAGTTTACAATCACAAATTTACTCAAATCAATCATTTAGAGGTCTAGTGGATAATCAGTGCGTATCTTTCAATGAGCATGTTGATTATAATAAATTCGATAATGTTAAGCCAACCTCTTTAAATACTTATCGTAGAACGTTTATCTCGAAAAAGATTTTTGATACTTTACTTCCAGAGTACTTTGAGTCAAATCCCCATTCGTCTATTTTGTCTTTATATAGATACATAAAGTGGATGCGCTCACTAATTAATGTACCCGTCCAATATGCTTCCGCACAACTAGCTCAGGGTGTTAATAGATTAACGCCCTTTCTCGAAGGACCGATAGTAAACATGTTCTTTCAATTAGAAATTTCATCTTTAGAATCTCTCAATCTTAAGGCAAAATTAGAACATATGTTTTTTGCCAATGCTGACATTTCACACCGCACCCTAGTGGAAAATGCTTTGTCTACTTTTACAGGAAGCGATGCAGATTTTGGCTATAAACTTAGCAAAGAGATGGATCCTGATAAATATAAAAGTTTGGCGAATCAAGTAATATCTGCACTACATCAGGAATCACAAGCTTCTACTTTTATGCATGATATTCTAAAAAATGTTACTTCAGCTGATCATCTGCTAAGGGCAGCCTCGTTAATAAATGATTGATGAAATCATTTTTGGCAACTATGATGCATTTTGCAACAAAATATTCTATCTGTTGCACTAATGTTATAGTTTTAACATTAGTGTTTGAGAACTAAGTGCGTAAGATCCTCATTTCTTGCATGGGTGGCTATGGAGCCGAACATTTAGCTAAAAGTATTGCTAATTCCTCCTTAGGCCCCAAAGTAGAAATCCATGGCACTCACGCCGATCCTTATCTTCTGGCCCGTTCATCGGCGCACCAGAACTTCCTTTCACCATGGTCTTTTGAACCAGATAAGTATATTCAAAAAATATCAAGTTATATAGAGTCCCATTCTATTGATTTATTTATACCTAAAAGCGACAAAGAAGTTACAGTTTGCTCTCAAAATAGAGATTTAATACCATGCAAGATGTTTCTGCCTCAACCCTCAGATATATTGGCAGCACAAGATAAACTATCATTTTACAATATTCTCCACAAGGCTGGTGTGCATGTTGCTCAAACAGAGCAAGTAAAGTCTATTGACCAGCTAGATTCCATTTTTAGAAAATTAGGTTCAGCTGAAAAATATTGGGTACGAGTTAAAAGCGCAGGCGAAGCTGGTGCGTTTGGCGCCACATGGGTAACGAAGCCTGAACAAGCCAGGCAATGGATTCAATTATGGAATGAGCTCAATAATGTCGCTATAGACGAATTTACTGTTTCTGAATATCTGCCGGGTCGTTTATTCGAAGTGCTGACCTTGTTTAGTCAAGGCGAATTAAAGATTGCTAAAATATACGAGAATATTGAATATTACGGTGGTTCTGGAATTTCAGGAGTAGGGTCAACCCCAAAAGTCGGGAAAACTTGTTGTGACCATGCTTCAGTACAGGCAGTTAAGGAATCACTTAAAGCAATTGAAGCATTAGCTATTGAGACACAATCCAAACCTAATGGTATATATCATTTTTCTGTCAAAGAAAATATTAACCTTAGTCCGTGTATAACTGAGTGCAACATTGGACGCTTCCCATCAACATGCGGCTTTTTAAATCAAATTGGGCAATTTAATGTGGGTGAGTGGTTTGTTCGTTTTGCCTTGGATGATTTGCCTCCAGACATTCCTTCCAATTTGATCGATCTTGAACACAATTCAATTTACATGATTCGGTCATTAGATCAAGAAATGGCTCTGCTTTCCGAAGACAAGATCAATGCTTTTTCGTTGAACAAATGAGTAAATTAAAGCAGGCTATGAGTCAGACTGTTATTAATCCCTACAATGGCGAGATTGTTGGCACCTATCCGCTTTTGTCAGAGGATCAAGTGCAAGACTCAATACAACAACTTGCGAAATATAAAAGAAATTTGTCTCTTCAGCAGATATCTGTATATTTAAACAATCTTGCCGATTCTATTTCAAAGAAAAAAGATCAGTATTCAAGATTGATTACCTCTGAGTCTGGCTTATGCCTTAAAGACACTTTGCATGAGGTGAGTCGTGCCTTAAAAGTTATTAGATTTTCGGCTGATTCGGCACTGAGGTTAGATGATTACAGTGAGTCAGAAAATTTCAGTGTTGGAAATGCTCATTTTTCTGCAGATGTTATTAGGGAACCTGTTGGTATAGTTGCTTGTGTCACACCTTTCAATCACCCTCTTAATCAAGTTGTCCATAAAGTGTGTCCTGCGTTAGCTTCAAACAATGCTTGCCTTCTCAAGCCCTCTGAGAAGACACCTATGACTGCGCTTATGTTTGTAGATGATGCTTTGAAGTGCGGCATCCCACCTGAGATGCTTCAAATCGTCACTGGTGATGCCGCTTTGGTTGGCAAACAAATTTGTCAATCTAATGATATATCCATGATCAGCTTCACTGGTAGTACAAAAGTGGGTGAAATCTTTACCAGAAATGCCGGAATTAAAAAGCTCTCTCTTGAACTTGGCGGTAACGATGCCTTATTGGTGATGTCTGATGCGAACATTGAAGAAGCTGTTGCCATTGCTGCCGAAGGTTCTTTCCGTAATTCAGGACAACGATGTAGTGCAGTAAAGAGAATATTTGTCCATTCAGATATCTATACTTTATTCTGTGATCATTTGGTACAAAAGACAAAGACTTACTCATGCGGTGATCCTATGAATAGCTCTACTGATGTTGGTACTGTAATTTCTGAAGAAGATGCAATTGAAATTGAATCAAGAATTCAACAAGCAGTCAGCGCGGGTGCTACGTTACTTTGGGGAGGTAATCGCAAGGGTGCTTTACTAGAGCCAACTATAGTTATCGACGTAAATCCAGATTCTTTACTCGTCACTTCTGAAACTTTTGGACCAGTTGCGTCAATTATGAAATTTGAGGATTATGAAGATGCGATTTCGATGATTAATAACACTATTTATGGATTGAATTCTGCCATTGTGACTAACGATGATTGTTTGATTCAAGATTTTATCAGTCGCATTAATGTGGGTGGCATTAGGATCAATATGCCACCCGGCTTTAGAAGTGAAAACGTTCCCTTTGGAGGAAACAAGTCAAGTGGCTTTGGACGGAGTGGTGTCTGGCCGTCAATATTAGAGATGACCAATCAAAAGACTATAATTCGCAAGGTTTAGCAGTGTTATTGTATGGACAAAGCTGTACTGTATTCGCAAGAAGATGCAGATGCGCTTACAGCTTCTGAGAAAGCTGAAGATTGGAGAGATTTAGCTGATCAGATGAAAGCTGATCTTATTTTGGAACATCTACCTCAAATATCTAGCCTTTTGGACATCGGCTGTGCATGGGGGCAAGTATTAAGGAAGCTAGTTGGTCACGTACCACGTTTGGCTGGAGTAGACGAGTCAGCAGATCGCATCAAAACTCTTCTTGATAATGATCTTGGTATTGAAGTTTATAAATCTCATTCTTCATTGTTGCCGGTAGATAACTCTTCATTTGATGCAGTTTTAACCTCCCATATTGTTCATGAAATTAAGCTTTTTGGCTCATCACAAGACTTTTCTTTAATGCTTAAGGAGATAAAACGTGTTCTTACCCCCTCCGGAAAATATATTTTGATTGATCATAGAGATCCTGGTGATGGAACCGTATCGATAAGATTGACTGATAGCAATCGTCAAAAGCTTTTATATTTTGCTGAAAAATTTAAGTATAGAAAAGTTGTGGCCGATATATCTGGTGATGTCGCAACATTATCCACTAGGGATTGTCATGACTTTGTGACTAAAATATGGTCACTTGGATCCGGTGCTGAAGACTTAGAGATGAATGAGACCCATACGGTGATGAAAAAGGATGAGATTAAGCATGATTTGTCTGTGAATAATTTCGTTCTAATTAATTGGATCCCCTTCAACAATATACAGCCCTTAATGGATCATTACGGGATAGAACTTGTCTCTGGTGATGCATGGGATCGCCAGTTCATGTGCCTTAGCCAGCCAAAATGAAGAACTCCACCAAGTTAAGAGAGCTTCTATCGAGTAGCTCTCCAGAAATGATTATGGAGTCCCACAGTGGACTTTCTGCAAAAATAGCCCAAGAAACTGGGTTCAAAGCTGTATGGGCTTCCAGTTTATCAATCTCTGCCTCATATGGTCTAAGAGATTGCAACGAAGCCAGTTGGTCTCATATTTTAGAAACTGTTGAGTTTATGACTGACTCTATTGATATACCTCTTTTGTTAGATGCAGATACTGGTTATGGAAATTTTAACAACGTTAGGTATCTTGTTAAACGTCTAGAAAATAGAAGGGTTGGTGGGATGTGTATTGAAGATAAGTTATTTCCGAAAACCAACTCTTTTATTAATGGTGAGCGTCAATCACTTGCTGATGTAGATGAGTTTTGCGGAAAAATCAAAGCAGCTAAGGATACACAAGTAGATCCTGATTTCAATGTAATTGCGCGTATCGAGGCTTTGATTGCTGGATATGGAATGGATGAAGCTCTGACAAGGGCTCATAAGTATGTTGACGCTGGTGCTGATGCACTTTTAGTGCACTCAAAGTCTAATACCGTCACTCAAATTGCTGAATTCATGGGTTTGTGGGATCAGTCATGTCCTATTGTTGTTGTTCCTACAAAATATTATGACACGCCTTTTCATGTTTTTGAAGATTTGGGCATATCGGTTGTAATTTGGGCTAATCAAATGATGCGTGCTTCTATTACAAGCATGCAAGATGTTACTAGAAGGATATATGAATCAAGATCCATCTCTGAGGTTGAGCCTACTATTGTTCCAGTCTCAGAGGTATTTAGACTCCAAAATACACAAGAACTACTTGAAGCAGAGTTAAATTATCTCCAACAGATTGAATCTGTTGGAGGCATAATTTTAGCTGCATCTAAGGGTGATGATTTTGAAGGGTTGACCAAAGATAAACCAAAGGCAATGGTATCAGTTGATGGTAAGCCAATACTTAGCCACATCCAAGATACATTTAATCAGTGCGGTGTAAAGGACATTACAGTCTTAGCAGGTTACGCTCACGAATCTGTCAAACTACCTAATATTGAAAAAATAATAGTTGATGATTGGCAAATAAATGGCAATGCTTGGTCTCTATATCTTGCTCTTCATAAACTTAACGGCCCTTGTGTAATTAGTTTTGGTGATATCTTGTTTGATAAGTCCCTTTTAGATCATTTATTAGACAATCCCGATGATATTGTTTTGTCTGTTGATTATACCTGGACCAATGGCCCATCCGATCGTAATGTTTTACCCCTTGTTCAATGCGATGCACCAGCATCTCAGATGTTTGGTGGCCGTACCACTTCATCTTTGACCAGTATTGGCTACAAACTAGGTGAATCCAATATTTCAGGTGAATGGATTGGTTTGTTAAAAGTTAACACTCAGGGAGCCAAGATAATGTCTGATCACCTCAAGTATCTCGCAGAAACTGATATTAATTCATTAAGGTCCATGGATATGGTTTCATTTTTGCATTCTTTAAGTTTAACCACTGCCGATCTTTCCGTCAGTTATTTCCCTGGTAAATGGCTTGATGTTGATAATTCTAATGATCTCACTCGCTACAATTCAATGAAGGATTGAAAATGATTCCAGCGGATTTCCTTGATCTTCTCTCCTCTCATAACTTTGGTCCTTTTGCCGGAGTTCCTTGTTCATTGCTCGGTGGGTTAATTAACTCGATTGAATGTAGTGATGAGCAAAGTTATTATACTGCTTCTTCTGAGGGGGAATCTATGGGGATAGCTGCTGGCTTTAGTTTATCTGGCAAAACTCCCGTTGTTCTTATGCAGAATGATGGACTTGGTAATGTTATAAATCCACTTTCTTCTCTTCAGATTCCTTTCAAGTTGCCCACACTTCTAGTTATTACATGGAGAGGGGAGCCACATGGAAAGCCTGATGCTATCCAACATCAATTAATGGGTGAAAAACTGCTTGAGCTTTTAAAGCTTTTTGATATTCCATTTTCTATTCTTGATCAAGATCAAGACATCAAATCTACAGATGCTCTTTTAGAAGAGGCCTCCGCTTATATTTCAGAAGCAAGTACGCCGTATGCACTAATAGTAAAACGTGGTTTTTTCGATAAAATTCCTCCTGTTCAGTCTAATTGTGACGAAAAATATTTTAAGAGAGAGCTGTATATAAAGTCATTGTTGACCAATATTTCCTTCGATTCTCCCGTATTAGGAACTACAGGATTTACTGGTAGGGAGCTAACGGAACTGGCGGGAGATCATCCTCATTTTTATATGCCAGGTTCAATGGGTTGCCTACCATCCATTGGTCTGGGTCTTGCCAAAGCCAATCCAACTAAACGTTTTTTTGTTCTTGACGGTGATGGCGCTCTGTTAATGAAGCTTGGTTCATTGTCAACCTTGGGTCATTACAAACCTACTAATCTCGTACACATAGTATTTGATAATCTTTGTTATGAATCTACGGGTTGTCAAGCAACTGTTGCTAACACAGTAGATTTTGAATCACTTGCACGCGCTTGTGGATATCGACATTGTGTATCTGTCGATAACTTGACTGCCTTTATTGACTATACAAAAAACATTACCACTAATATCGATGGCCCTTATTTTATTCATATTAGAATTAGTACTGGCACGATGTCAAATCTTAGCAGGCCTTCAAGTACACCCGTAGAGCATAAAAATGAATTTATTCGAAATCTCTAAATAGTTGGCAGTTTGGCCTCTATTCAATAGATAATTGAGGATTCATTAACAATATTTGCTTATTTTTTATCATTTAGATTCGCATTGATTTGCTTCTCCAATGTATGCTTCTCTCTTTGCTTCCAAGCTTAATTCGGCCGACAATAATGTTCTGAGTTCCTTTCGTTGTTTCAGTTATTTTCGGAGACCTTGCTGCTCAGTGCCGATATTCCATGGCTAGTTTAATCTCCCATGGCATTAAATCCTCGTCTTCATAGCTTTATTGATCCAGTAGTGAAAATAGTTTTTCAATCTCAAAGTTCGTATAATTGTTCCTTTTTTGCACAGCTGCTCTTATGTCTTCACCTGAGGTCAAGCTTAATCGTTTATCTTTTCCATTTGGAATTGGTAAGTACAGGCATTGAATAATTCTTCGATGAGCATTTGGTGGGAGTGGGGTTCCTCGATGTATTCCTCTGGTATCCTCAGCAAAGCCTTTGCCTGCACTTCCAATCACGTCAATAATGTCTTTGGCAATTGGCCATATTGCATCATCTTCGATCTTATAACGGCCTCTTAAACTTCTCTTTTTTGTTAGTACTTTTTTTAGGTGTAGTGAGTAAGGATCTAAAGCTTTCAATCGTTTATCAAATGCTGACTGATTATGTGTGTTGGATATAAATTGATGGTGACCCATGCCAAGTATCACATCATCAAGGTAATAAAAGACTTTTACAAACCTATGGCCATGGTGATCCATATGCCAGTACATTTCATTTGTTCTTATCGGATGATCACCACCTTTGTTTTCCCAGCTCGCTATGAATTGGATACTAGGGAATATACCTAAGTATTCTTGTATGGGCCTAATGATCTTTTTATCAGAGAAAATATGTATCAAAATTGGATCATCTATTAATATTTCTGGCAGGATAGATCTCTTATTTTCACTAATTATGGGTTCTTGGAAGTATTTATTTTTTAAGTGCATACATATTTTAGAGCTAATATTTGGAATCTTGCATATTCCTAGTTTCTTAAGATCTAGTCCTCTTGCTATATCCAGTTCACTCATGAGACTGGCATCAGGCTTTAGACTTGTATGATATTGATGTAGTACTTTATTGTATATTAATTCTCTGGTGTCGTAATTAGAGTAGTCGTATGTCAAAAAATGATAGTACTGTTGTTTATTCATTGAATCTATTATTTTGTAATTATTCCCGCTTTCATGAAGGGTTGATTCTTTATTTCTATATATATATCTTTGGTTTCGTTTTCCTTGTCTACCAGATTTTGCGCCAATTTATAGTATTCCTCAAATGCAAGAACCTTCTTAGCACCTGTACGCGGTCTGCTACTTCTGTCGGTTTTTTGTTTGTATCCTTTTGATTCATGTGTTGTCGATACTGTGAAAATGAGAGAGCCATCATTTTTTAATACTCTTATCGCTTCTTTGAAGGCTATTTCTGGAGCCTCGCTGTAAGCAATGCAGTGAGTTAATATGCATGCATCGAATTTTTCTTCAGGGAAGGAGAGTTCATGCATATCACCTAGTTGTATTAATGGACTGTATGAATGCAAATCTATTGCAGTAATATTATGAGGATTGATGCCGAAGTTGCTCATGTATAGTATCTCAGCTTCTGTCCGTGCTCCTATATATAATATTCGAGCATTGCCTGGGTTGCGTTTTACGGAATTTGATTGCAACAAAAGCTTTCCAAAGCAGTTTGCTTTCGTTTGATTAATATAGTAAGTGTTTATTCCAAATTCGTCTTGATGTGCACCTCTAGACTTTGCATAGTCACTACCTACTGTGGATATAAATGATAAATTTGTTTCTATTGTTGTTTCTGTGGTTGCGTCGTGCGTTTTTTTTATGTATCTCATTTTTCCTAGTACGTGTACCCAGTACCAATACCTTATGGTGCAAATGCTATTTAGTTGATCTATAGATAGTTTTTTATTGATAAGTTCATTGATGAGTAGGTCGTCGTTTAATATATTGATTTCGCAGTTTGCTTTAGCGTATAAATTTTGTATGTGTTTGTAAAGTAAATTGTGCGAATCTTGATTCACTTTCTTGATGATGCTCTTGTATGTATCTTAGCATGTATGGTTTGATGTTGAAGCGTAGCAGGTATGCCTGTGCCTCATTGTAGGTTCTATCGTATCTCCGCATTGATCTTGCTTAAAATCTTTTCAGTATTTTTCCGTTTTCTTTGTTTCTGTAAGATCTTAACGTGTTTCTTTGGTAAGCACATATGATTCGGTTCGCCACCTACTTTGTTTTGCATATGTAGTATTTTTATGATTTCAATAATCTTTTCGTTTACATATTGGATGTTTTATTTAATTGAACCTGTTCAAAGTGTGAGATCATTTTTCATTTGTTTAACTTCCGACTTAATGCTTATGAATGACCCAAGCTTTAATTAAATGTCTTGGTTGAAGACGTTATTTATTGTTTGATTGTTGACATAGTTGTGTTAAGCAAAATATCACATATGATCTGCCTGGTTTATTCATTGGTTCTCTGAGGCATTCACTCTGATTAAAGTTGAACTAGACCAGCCCAATTTATTCCTTCTTTTTTTAATCCTATAGAAGTTTGTCTAGGCTTAGTGGTGTCCCACATTTGTAATTCTGTCGGGCTTTGCGTCCCAACAATTGAGGGTATAGGTGTGGCGAAGCTCCGTCACCTGGTCGAACAATCCGGAGGTTTTCACTTGTGAAAATCTCACCTTCTTTGATGTCCGCTGTGACATAAATAGAGCGTCGAAATATCAGACTTTTTCTCTCCGTCTCGGTTGCTCCGTATCGTACTTCTCCCAGTGATTGCCAGGCTCGCTCAGTCTCGATGACCAAGCTGCTAAGTTCTTTTGGTTCAAGTGAAAACGCGCTGTCAACTCCTCCATCAGAACGTGCCAAGGTGAAGTGTTTTTCGATTACTGTCGCGCCGAGCGCGACAGAGGCCACCGCAACTCCAATTCCCATTGTGTGATCGCTTAGGCCTACTTCTGCGTGGAATAACTCCCTTAAATGAGGGATTGTCCGGATATTCGTGTTATCTGGCCTGGCTGGATAGGTGCTCGTGCATTTAAGTAATACTATTTGTTTACATCCAGCTCCGCGTGCAGTATTAACAGCTTGCTCCAGCTCAGACAGACTTGCCATTCCTGTCGAGATTATTAGTGGCTTTCCTGTTGCAGATGCCTTTTCAATTAAGGGTAGATGATTGTTTTCAAAGCTGGCTATTTTGTAGGCAGGTGCATCAAGCTCCTCAAGAAAATCTACAGCGGTCTCATCAAAGGGTGAACTAAAGCAAATCAACCCTAATGCGTGTGCATGTTCCATGATCGGGGCATGCCATTCCCACGGGGTGTATGCCTTTTTGTAAAGGTCGTGAAGGTTCTGGCCAGACCAGAGGGAGTTGGGATCGTTAACCTCAAAACTGCCGCCTCGCGCATCGAGCGTCATCGTGTCAGCGGTATAAGTTTGCAGCTTGATGGCGTGAGCCCCAGCTTTGGCGGCAGCCTCAACAATCTCCAGAGCTCGTTCAAGGCTCTGATTGTGATTGCCGCTCATTTCAGCAATCACAAATGGCGGATGCTTTGAACCGATAAATCGCCCGGCGATCTCGATGCTCATGAGGGGATGTTTTGGCTAACAGATTGGTCTGGTGACATTGGTACTATCCTCACATCGGCATGGAGGCCATCGCTGCGCTGGGTCACGCGACGAAACTCCAGCCGCATGCCGCGAGTTTCTAGAAACGCATGTGGGTACCCTTCGGCGTCGAGCATACGGATCTGGTCGTACCAGGAACTCAGGTCGCCTTTCGAGCAGCTAGCCAGATTGCTTTGGTCTGGAGTACGGCGGCTGAACAGCACCGATTCTCCCCGCTGGGGAGTGGCAGCGGGCTCCTCACGCACGATTTTTTCAATCATTTGCTCAATTACACCATCAGCCCTGAGAAAGATTTCTTCTGCGCTGCCATGAAGGCTCAAAGGCTGCTTGGCATAGATGTCACCTGTATCCAGGCCGGCGTCGCAGCGCAGGGCTGAGAGCATCGTGGTGCTGTGGCCTCGTTGGATCAGGTTCTGTAGTGGACTACCGCCTCGGCCATAGGGCAAGTCGGTCATATGGAAGATCACAGTTGGCCAAGAGCCCCAGATCGATTCGGGGATTAGATGGTTCCAATGAGGCAAGAAGATCCACTCGGGATTTATCGCTGCTACAGCCTCCGAGGTGAGCTTGGCGGGTTCGGTAATGCTCTCAACGGGGCGATTCAGTTGTCGGCTGAGACGATCAGCCAATGTGCTGTTCCAACGGCGGCTCGAGAGCAACAGCAGGGGGCGTTGGTGGAGAGGTGAAACAGGGCCCATCAGCTAGGCGTCTTACCCAAGGCAAAGGGTGAAAAAGATTGTTTAATCATGACAAGAAAATTGGAGTCCCCAAACCCCTCATTCGCTCAATAGACATAAATGGCCAAGCGGCGGTAGCTGTAGTTGCTGGACTGAGTATGCTCGGACAAAGCACCCTCATGCTCAACCAAGTTGTTGTGGTGCATCGAGTTGCCAACGCCAGCGATTCACAGTCCTAGGCGCCGAGGATGAAGCAACGGCAAGCTCTGAATCGGCAGTAAACCCAGCGCGCGCAAAGCAGGCATTGCTGGCGGTGTTGCTGTTGAGCACCTCAGCGACAGCCTCAACAGAAGGCCCCCAACATTGTTCCATGGCTTGAAGACCTAAACGTATTAGCTCAGCAGCCAGTCCGTGCCCACGGGCACAACGATCGAGAGAGAGATCCACCGCAGCCTCAATGACATCAGCTTGATCGCTGGCGAGCAACCGATCAAAGCGGATCTGGCCGATCGGACAACCATCCATTGCCTTGGCGATCAGCAAAAGGCGGTTCGGGTCGGTCAGACCTTTGTGAAACCAGTGGTGGTGATCTTTTGGTGCAATTGACTTCGGCGAAAAGCTATTGGCGCGGACCTGAGGGTCGTTGGCCCAGTGTAAGAGCAGGGTTTCGTCCGCGGCTATGGCTGGTCGCAGACTGATTGCCCCTTGGGGTCCCAGCATCGCCATCGCCAGGCGTGGTGCACCCCAGCCATCAGTCAGTGCAGGAGCTGCATTTGCAGGCTTCGTAACAGCCATTCTAGACAGCAGCGTGGAGCGGATCTGCTCAGCAGTGACACTGGGCCCATTGCCTAAGAGCTGAAGATGGCCAGCCTGATCAAGGGCCTCTGAGAAAGGCAGTTGATTCTCAGCAATCGCCACCACCAGGCTCGGAAGCCGAAGACATGCTCTCTCCCAGGTGGTGGCACCACCGGCGCCGATCGCCAGATCCGCCTGAGCGATCAACCCGGCCAAGCTCGGTAGTGGTCCATGCAGGGTGGTGTGTGGCCTACGGGCCACCAGCTCGGTAACCGCCTGGCGGTGGGGGCTTTGAAGCCCAAGCACCACATCCACTGCCAAATCAGCCAGCGCCGGATCCAGCAAGGCTCCAAGCGCCCGACCCGTGAGATTGTCCGGATCCACCCCCCCAAAGAACAGAAGCACCCGTTGCAACTCAGTGCGCGGTGGCACCAGTGGATGCAGCTGCGCGTATTCCGGCCCCAGCAAGGCGTAATGGGGCCCAAGCAGCTGGCGACACTGAGGCGGCACCAACTCCTGGTAGCGCTGGTGCGTGGCCTCACCAAAGAAGTTCTGATCCAACAACAGATCGGCCTGATGAGTTCGATCTGCTAAGTCATCGATCACCAGAAGCTTGGGAGCTTTATCGCTTCTGGGCAAACCCGCAAGCAGTTGAGATTCCCATGGGGCATCCAGGCCGTAGTGGTCTGCCACGATCCAGCTAAAGCTGTTAATTCCGGCCTTCTTAAGTGCCTCAAGGCACTGGGTCGCATCCTGGTCCTGAGTGCAACCAAGCCAGGCGCCGTAGAGATCGCGGCCCTCCAAGCAATCACAAGCAACCAAAGGCTGCTCGGGCAGAGCAAAAACTGAAAACTCTGGCTCCAGCAGATTGATCAGATCACCGGGCTGGCGACGACATAAAAAGATGACCTCTGCACCACGGCGCTGCAGCTCTCGGGCCAAGGTGCGGCAGCGCATCACGTGGCCACTGCCAATCAGCAGGGATGCATCGCAGCGGATGAGGATGCGTGTCAAACCAGCTGCCGCAGCAGGAAAAAGGCTTCCGCTGCTTCGACGCCCACCTGAGCGCCGCGCCAGCGTGCCAGGTGCTCTACAGCGTCAAGGGAGCGGGCATGGGGCCAATTGCGCATTTCAGTTGCGTATGCCAACAGAGCTTCCCGTTTGCGCTCCCACTGATCTGAAATATCGACAAACCAGTTTGGCTGGAAAGCTTGCGCAGATCCCGGAGGCTGCCATTCCGTGCTGCTCGCCACCTCAAAACTGAGCAACCTCTTCACCACATGACCCGGCGTAGGCCTACATGCCGTCACCACCGCCTCATGCAATCGGCGGTGGTCCACATTCACATCACCAGCATGGTGAACGTAAACACAGTCTGGTTGGTGACGCTCGACGCATTCTTCAATGCGCTTGATGAGGTCAAGACGATCCAAGGAATCCAGGCGGTTATCTGGAAGATCGAGGAGGTCCACACCCGCTGCACCAAGGATCGATCCAGCCGTTTGTGCCGCTTGAGCAAGGGCTGAAAGTTCATTTCGAACTTGGGCTCGATCGCGTTCTTGCTGGCGTGACGTTGAGCCCTCCGCAACGATCAATATTTGCACCTGATCCCCTGAATCAGCGTGCCGGGTAATGGTTCCGCCGCAACCGAGCACTTCGTCATCGGGATGAGCAGCTATCACCAAGACCTTTTTCTTTGAAGCCAAAGCCATCACTCAACGCAACCTTTCAATTAAGCCGTTTAAAGCCACCGTGGCAGACGGGCCCTTCTAACAACTCCTCAACGGATCGGCCTGCCTCGCACTCGGCAATCAGCGCAAACACCTGGCCAAGAGCATTCAGATACGGCTCCACTACATCAGGTGTATGAGCCAAGCTGACGTAGCAACTTGTGGCCGCCAGATATCCCTTCTTGAGCATCTCTTGACTTATCAATGTTTTATAGCCCAATGACTGAGGACTTTGGATGGCGAATCCCGTAAGAGCCGGTAAGCCGTTATGGGTGATGCTTAATCCATAACGATCGGCAAGTTCCTGCCAGCGGCGGCGAAGCGTCAGTCCTGTAGCTGTCACCTGCTCCCAGCTGCACTCACGCTCCATCACCTCAAGGGTTTTCAGTGCAGCGGTGGGGCCAATGCGTTCCGTCCAAAAAGTGCTGCTGATGAACGTGCTCTGGGCCGCTTCCATCACGGCGCGACGACCAATGGTGGCTGTGATGGCATAGCCATTACCAAGAGCCTTACCAAACATTGCCATATCGGGCTCAACGCCATATTTCAAATGCAGGCCACCAAAAGTTTCCCGGAAGCCTGAGGTGCACTCATCAAAAATCAGAACGATGCCGCGGCGTGTGCAGAGCTCACGAACACCCTGGAGAAAGCCTGGATCAGGAGGGCTGCTGCGCTGCACCTCCATCTTCACGGCCGCCAACTCGTGGGTTGAAGCGATGCTCTCGAGTTGATCCAGGCGATTGAAACTGAACGGCTGCACGGTGCCCGCCAGACCACGGGGCACGCCATTGGGTTCCAGCCCTGGGAGCAGGTGCTCCTCCAATCCGGAGTCGTTCTGAAGGTTCGTGGCCAGATACCAGTCGTGCCACCCGTGATAACCGCAAATGGCCACCGTGTCTCGGCCTGTGGCTGCGCGGGCAATACGTATCGCGATGGCATTGGCCTCGCCTCCGCTGCGAGCAAATCGAGCCATCTCGGCCCAGGGGTGCAGCTGCACCAGCCGCTCAGCCAGCCACACCTCCTCAGGGCAATTGAGGGTGCTCATGTTGCCTGCAGCCACGGTGGCCGCCACAGCAGCATCTACCTCGGGGTGGCCATAGCCGAGCAGGTTGGTGCCAATTCCCATGATGCTCATGTCAATGAGCTCACGACCGTCTAGATCCCAGACCCGGCAACCCTTCACGCGTGAGAAATAGGCCGGCCACTGCTCCGGCAAGAACATCTCCGCCCGCTTGGAGAGAAGCATGTTGCCCCCAGGGATCACTCGCTTGGCGCGGCGCCAAAGCTTCTGACCTTCACCCATCGCTGCCCCCTCATTGCGGGCAAATTTGGCATTGGCGTCGAACAGCTGAGGTTGCTGATGCGCCAGTTCAAGCACATCGTGCCAGCTGAAATCAGAACTTCCTTCGAAATGGGCTACCACCGAGCGAATCACCTGAAGATCCTCAGGCTCATCGACAGTCCAACGCAAAGCTGAATGGTCTTCATTATGTCGTTTCTGGGCTAGTCGAAATCTGCCGCTTTCGCGAATCCAAGGCGTCACATGCTCACGTTGAGCGGCATCAATACATTCAGCCTGTGCCAATAACAAACTCTGGCGAGTGAAGATTTCGATGTCCAAGCCATCGGGATAAGTTGGAGAGATGCAATTTGAGAAGTAATCAAATTTCTGGTCGTAAAACTCATTGATCATCTCCTCAAGAAGGTTGGGATCCAAAAGCGGGCAATCACCAGTAATGCGAACCAAGATATTGGCCTTGGTGTATTCAGCAGCGAGTGCAAAACGAGATAAAACATCGTTTTTACTACCTCGAACCACTGTTAGGCCCAGCGACTTACCCAGCTCAGCAAGAGCATCGTCTTCTGCTAAATCAGTGGTTGCCAGAATGCACCGATCAACTGATGCGCAAGACTTCAAGCGCTCCACAAGAAAGGTCAGCATCGGCCGACCAGCCAAATCAGCGAGAACCTTTCCAGGTAGTCGGCTGGATCCAGTTCTTGCCTGAAGGATGACAGCAACTTGATCAGTCATCGGGCTTGTAATTTGCGTTGGAAGCAGGTATTGCCTTTACTCTCGAGGAATATCTGGGTTGAGGAAGGGCTGTCATCCTGGCATCCAGCAGCGGGGATCAATGTCCATTACATTTTCCCAGGCCCATTTCTCAGGTGTTTCTTCGACAGCCCCCCTCTTATGACTCCAGGCTTCCAAAACCTCAATCAACTCCTTCCGCGAAACCACTCCACATAGAACTGCCTCAACACCTTCACATTCACGCACGAAGCCAAGGGCACCAGCTAAGGGTGATACTTCGTCTTGATGCAGCTGTTTCAGCCATCGAGCGTGATGGTTCCGAAACGCTGGAGAGAGATGAGTCGGCCAATGTTCAGGCGACTGAAGCAGCAATCCCTGAAGCAGCACGCTTCTCACGTGCACAGCGATACCTAGATCCTGAAGTCTGGTAATGGTGCCATCACGTATTGGGCGTTGGTCGTACACCGACAAAGGAAGTTGCACTAGTTGCAGACGATCTAAGGGAAGACCCTCAAGCTCGGAGGCGACATAGATAGAAACACCGATGCGCTCCACAAGGCCTCGCTCTCGTAGACCCTCCAACCAATCCATAAGTGCCTTCCCCTCTGAAGCGAGCAAATCCGAGGCGCGATGCAAGAGAAACCCATCCAGTTGGGGAGTCTGCAATCGCTCCAGGCTGGCGACCAAACTTTCTTCCCAGCTTTCCTGGCCTGTCCCTGCAGGCAACTTGCTGATCAAGCGACGTGGTGCGCCCTTAGGCCAGCAACGACCCAAGACCATTTCCGAAGTGCCATAGGCCTGAGCTGTATCCAACAGCTCAATTCCTGATGCGGTGGCCAGATCCAGAATCCGGCTTACCTCTACTTCAGGAACCTGCCCAGCTTGATTGGTAATCCCATAGGGCAGACCAAATTGAACTGTACCCAGACACAATTTTGGTGCGTGAGTCATGCCGCTAGCAGCTCTGCAAGCGTGCGAACCACTCGCTGCTGATCGCCGTCATGCAGACCGGGGAACAGAGGAAGACTCATCGCATTGGTGCCGTAGGCCTCCGCTTCAGGAAAATCACCTTCCCGGAAGCCCAGTCTCCGGTAATAGGGCTGCAGATGCACCGGGCTGTAGTGCAGTTGCACGCCGATGCTGGCAGCTCTCATTCCTTCAAATACAAGACGATGCTTGTCGGGTTCGGTCTCCGCCAGTCGGATTACTGCTAGATGCAGAGAGCTAAGAACATCTTCAGGTATGGACAGAAGCTTTACAGGCATTTCTGCTAGCAACTCCCTATAACGTTCTATCTGTCGGTTGCGCTCTGAGACAATCCCATCGAGACCTTGTAATTGGCTTAGGCCCAACGCTGCTTGTATATCGGTTATTCGATAGTTGTATCCAAGATTTTGCTGTTCATAGCTCCATGGTCCTGCCGGCCGATGTTCGAATCGTTTCGCATCTTTAGTAATTCCGTGGCTCCGCAACTCTGCCATTTTCTGGGCCAACTCAGCGTCATTAGTGGTGGCTAGACCGCCTTCACCAGTTGTAATTATTTTTACTGGATGAAAACTGAAAACTGTAATCGAGCTATATTTGCAATTTCCCACAGGGTGGCCTCGGTAGTTGCCTCCGATTGCATGACTAGCATCCTCCAATATAACAAATCCATATTCTTGGGCCAATTTATTGATAGATTTCATCTCGCAGCTTGTGCCGCATAAGTGCACGGGTACAACAATCTTTGGAAGTTTGCCATTACGTTTTGCTGTCTCCAATTTCATGGAGAGTGCTTTTACGCTCATTAAACCTGTTCGGGGGTCAATATCAACAAAGTCAACCTTGGCTCCGCAATATCGTGCGCAATTTGCTGAAGCTACAAACGTAATTGGCGTTGTCCAAAGCCAATCATCTGGCCCTAGCTCTAATGCCAGACATGCGAGATGAAGTGCGCTGGTTGCACTATTCATCGCCACGCCATAAGCGGCTCCAACTTTTTCGGCAACAGCCTTTTCGAATAAGGGAACTGCAGGTCCTTGTGTCAGAAATGGACCGCGCAGCACGTTTACAACTGCAGCAATGTCAGCCTCGGAGATGGTTTGGCGGCCGTAGGGAAGGGTGGGCTTAGGGTTGAACATCGAGGGAAATTATTAGACAGGTTGAAAAGAGGGATCCACGTGTTCTCGAATCAGAGAACGCAGCTGCTCAACACTCAAGAATTCAGGATTTGTGCCTGAGTTGTAGGCAAAGCCAGATTTGACCAGATTGATATTTATACCGGATTCCTTGTAATTGCGCTGAACCCAACCATCGCTCGGCAAGATCGCGTAATAAGAACCTAGATCTATCGTTGAATGGCTGTCGGATGCTGTAATCATCTCCTCATGGATTTTTTCCCCCGGCCGGATGCCGATGACGGTTTTTTTGCAGCTCGGTCCTATAGCTTCGGCGACATCAGTAATCCGGTAGCTCGGGATTTTTGGTACAAAGATTTCGCCCCCAAGGCTATTTGTTAGTGACCATATCACCATCTTTACGCCGTCTTGAAGTGAAATATTGAATCTCGTCATGGAAGTGTCTGTAATGGGAAGTGTTCCGTCTTTTGACTTTTCGAGAAAGAATGGAATAACAGATCCTCGTGAACCCATCACGTTGCCATATCTAACGACTGAGAAACGTAAGTTACGAGCTCCTTTGATGTTGTTTGCCGCGATGAAAAGCTTGTCAGAGCAAAGCTTAGTCGCTCCATAAAGATTAATCGGTGCCGCAGCTTTGTCGGTGCTAAGTGCAACGACTCTTGTGACCTCAGAATCCAGGCATGCCTCTATTAGATTCTCCGATCCCAACACGTTTGTTTTGATGAATTCCATCGGGTTGTATTCAGCTGCCGGCACCTGTTTAAGGGCTGCAGCATGAACCACTGTATCGATGCCTTCTAGAGCTCTGCGTAATCGATCTCTGTCGCGGATATCACCCAGAAAAAAGCGTAGTTGTGGATATATTTTTGATGGATATTTTTGCCTTAGTTCCCATTGTTTTAATTCATCTCTGCTGTAAATAACAAGCCGATCCACTTCGGGATTAGTTGCTAATACTTGTGCGATAAAGGTCTTGCCGAAGCTTCCTGTAGCACCCGTTACTAAGATGTTCTTCACAATCCCTTCTATTTGTAGATATATTCTAGCATCATCCCAGACCCTCAATTGTTTCAGGAGAGCTGAGGTGCTTGATTCTTGGACTTAGTTGAGTTTTGATCGATTATTCGATCATTTTTTTCTGTCTGCAATTTCCATTTCAGTTCTAATTTTTTAGCGGCGTAGCACCATTAACTGCTGCGGATTCGCATTTTTGAATCCTAGCTGCCCGTAAAAACTAGCGCTCTTTGTTGTCATCAGATAAACCCGTTCAACGCCCACTACTGGGGGGGTGTGGAGGAGTTCTTCGATCACCCTGCGGCCCAGGCCATGGCCCTGAAGATCGCCGGCCACCACGATGTCCCAGAGCACGGCCCGGCTGAAGCCATCGGATGTGGCCCGACCAAAGCCCACCAGCCGCTTGCCGCGCCAGAGGCTCACCACGGCGTCGCTGCCTGCCAGCAACCGGCGTAGTTGGGCAAAGCTGCGGCCCCGGGCCCAGAATGCGTGGCGATCGAACAGCCGCTGCAGTTTCAGCAGGGCACGGCTGGGGGTGAGATCTGGGCCCAGACCCAGGCAACGCAGACCAGGCGCTCCGGGGGCGTGATGAACCAACCTGATCGGGGTCACGGGTCGGGAAGTCGAAGCACTTCATCTTGCTCCCCGGCGATAATTAACGGCCGCCGTCTGGCACCGCACCATATGCCCGCCTACGATCTAACGGCGCCTTACTCCCCCAAGGGCGACCAGCCAACGGCGATTAAGCAGCTGGTGAAGGGGGTGAATGGCGGTGAGCGCTATCAGACCCTGCTTGGGGCTACGGGCACGGGCAAGACGTTCACGATGGCCAACGTCATCGCCCAGACCGGCCGACCGGCTTTGGTCTTAGCCCACAACAAAACCCTGGCGGCGCAGCTCTGCAACGAGCTGCGGGAATTCTTCCCAGACAACGCCGTTGAGTATTTCATCTCTTATTACGACTACTACCAGCCCGAGGCTTACGTTCCGGTCAGCGACACCTATATCGCCAAGACGGCGTCGATCAACGAGGAGATCGACATGCTGCGCCACTCGGCGACGCGGTCGTTGTTTGAACGGCGCGACGTAATCGTGGTGGCTTCGATCAGCTGCATTTACGGCTTGGGCATTCCCAGTGAATACCTCAAGGCGGCGGTGAAGTTCGAGGTCGGGGAGACCCTCAACATCCGCAGCCAGCTGAGGGAGCTGGTGAACAACCAGTACAGCCGCAACGACACCGAAATCGCCCGAGGGCGATTTCGGATGAAAGGTGATGTGCTGGAGATCGGCCCCGCCTACGAAGACCGGTTGGTGCGGATCGAGCTGTTCGGCGATGAGGTGGAGGCGATTCGCTACGTCGATCCCACCACCGGTGAGATCCTCCAGAGTTTGGATGCGGTGAACATTTACCCGGCCAAGCACTTTGTCACCCCCAAAGACCGGCTGGATTCGGCGATCAGCGCCATCCGCTCGGAGCTGCGTGAACGGCTGGATGTGCTCAATGGCGAAGGCAAGTTGCTTGAGGCCCAGCGGCTGGAGCAGCGCACCAAGTACGACTTGGAGATGCTGGGGCAGGTGGGCTACTGCAATGGGGTGGAGAACTACGCCCGCCACCTGGCCGGCCGAGAGGAGGGCACCCCGCCGGAGTGCTTGATCGATTATTTCCCCGACGATTGGCTGCTGATTGTGGACGAGAGCCATGTCACCTGCTCACAGCTACAGGCGATGTACAACGGCGATCAGGCCCGTAAGAAGGTGTTGATTGAGCATGGCTTTCGTCTCCCTAGCGCTGCGGACAACAGGCCGCTGAAGGGGGCTGAGTTCTGGGAGAAGGCGAAACAGACTGTGTTCGTTTCAGCGACCCCGGGCAACTGGGAGATTGATGTGAGTAGCGGCGAGGTGGCTGAGCAGGTGATCCGCCCGACCGGAGTGCTCGATCCGGTGGTAGAGGTGCGGCCCACCACTGGCCAGGTGGATGATTTGCTGGGCGAGATTCGTGTTCGGGCGGCCAAGAACCAGCGGGTGCTGGTCACCACCCTCACCAAGCGGATGGCGGAAGACCTCACCGACTACCTGGCAGAGAACGAGGTGCGGGTGCGCTACTTGCACTCCGAGATCCACTCGATCGAGCGGATCGAGATCATTCAGGACCTACGCCTGGGGGAATACGACGTACTGGTGGGGGTGAACCTGCTGCGGGAGGGTCTGGACCTTCCGGAGGTGAGCTTGGTGGCGATCCTCGATGCTGACAAGGAAGGCTTTCTGAGGGCTGAGCGATCCTTGATTCAGACCATTGGCCGGGCAGCTCGACATGTGGAGGGGGTGGCTTTGCTTTATGCGGACAACATGACCGACTCCATGGCTAAGGCTATCTCCGAAACCGAGAGACGACGTGCCATCCAGCAGACTTACAACGAGAAGAACGGTGTCGTGCCGACGGCCGCGGGCAAGAAGGCCAGCAATTCGATTCTCAGCTTCCTGGAGCTGAGTCGCAAGCTCAAGCAGGACGGACCTGATGCGGATCTGGTGGAGGTGGTGGGCAAAGCGGCCCTGGCTCTGGAGAACGATCCCGATGCCGGTCTGGCTCTCGAGGCACTGCCAGAGTTGATCGATCAGCTCGAGTCCAAGATGAAGGAAGCTGCCAAGAAGTTGGACTTCGAAGAAGCTGCCAACCTGCGGGATCGGGTTAAGCAGCTGCGCAAGAAGATGTCTGGGTCTCATGGAGTGTGAGCTTCAGCGATTAGTTGCACGTCAATTGACTGAGGTCCCCTTTGTGGTGAATGCTTTGGTAGCTGAGAAATGACGGTTCTGTTTTTTGTCTCTTGGTCTTGCAATGTTTTTGAGAACTCGCAACGAAGAAGTTCCCCGCCGAGGTTTCGAATCGTGGGGTTAACTTCCCTTTAACCACAGCGTTGAACTCTGCGAAGATGAGGGATGTCAGCATTGGGTGCTAAGAATTGGTTGTTGATCAGCTTCGACCAATGGCGTGGTGATTGGCTTCACCAGCGATGGTTAGATCTGCCCGTGTTGCGCGGATTAGCACGTCAAGGTTGGGATCTGCGGCGCTGCTACACCTCGTGTCCCCAGTGCATCCCTGCTCGAGTGAGTTGGTTGACAGGTCAGACTCCTAAGTCGCTACGTCTCACCAAAAATCGCCCATATTCCGTTGCGCCTGATGCCCCATCTTTTGTGCGTGAGCTGCGTGAAGTTGGCAACTACCGCACGGTGGTTGTAGGCAAAACCCACTGGTCACCGCACAATAAACCAGGAGATCTTCGAGATAATTTGCCCTTACTTCGGGCATTAGGTTTCGATCACGCCCGGGAGATTGCTGGTCAGCGTGCTATGCAACGCATGGAATCGGAGCTCACAGATCGCTTGCGGGAGGCTGGGGTACTAGAGGATTACCGCGCCGATCTGCAAGATCGTTACGCATCCCGGAGGGCCCATTGCGTTCGGCCTTCAGTTTTGCCTGATGCTCTTTACCCCGACCTTTGGCTAACCGGTGTCGCCAAAGAGGAGCTGACTTCGCTTCCGGATGACCGCCCCTGGTTGCTTTGGGTCAGTTTTCCTGGCCCCCACGAACCTTTTGATGTGCCAGCTCGTTGGTGCAGGAGCCGTTCGATCCCCCCACCAGCTTCGCGCCCTGAAGATCCAGAGAAGCTACGGCGCCTCGCTCCCCCGGACAGTGTTCTGGCTAGCAAAATGAAACGCTGGCCCGACGGACTTCCGCCGAAGGCACTCGAGGCTTTGCGCCAAGATTACGCCAACCATTTGGAGCTGTTGGATCAGCAGGTGGGTGAGTTGCTGCAGGTGTTGGAGCAGCGCGGTGATGCGTCCAACACGGCTGTGACGGTGTGTAGTGATCATGGCGAGCTGCTGGGGGATTGGGGGCTCTTGCTTAAAGGGTGCTTCCTAGAAGGGGCCATTCGATCGCTGTTTCTGCATCGTCCTCCACGGGGACGATGCGGCTTACGTCGCTTGTGGCGTGCTGATTGTCGCCCTTATGGCCTTACGGAATCTTTGTGGGCTGCACACCATGCGGTGCTCCGTCCCGAAGACGGAAGTTTTGGCCATCACCTCCGTCAGATGCGAAAGGAGGTCACCATCGCCTTCGCCGAGGAGGAGATCACCTTGCAGTGAAAATTGTGTAATGAAGCTGTATCTGCACATAGGTCATGGCAAAACCGGCAGTTCTTATCTGCAGAGTTGGCTGGCATGCAATGCAGAAGCGCTGCTTTTCCAGGCTGGCTTGATCTACCCCGAGGGCCTACCTGGTCAGGGGCAAGCCATGGATGGCCGTGCCTTGCGAGGACACTTCAGCCAAGGCAATGGATTTGTGTTCGAACACCTGCTGCAGCTTCGAGCCAGTCCAGAGCAGCAGCGCCGCTGGCGGCGTCGACTCGTCGCAGCTGCACACGATTCGGTTCCAATGCCGAATGGGCTGGTGTTTAGTTTTGAGGGATGGACCAAACGCTTTGCAGCGTTTTTGCCCGATCTTCAGGCCTTGATGGCCTGTTGGCGACTTGAGCAGGTGGAGCTGCTCCTGCTGGTGAGAGATCCTTTGGAGCATGCCTGCTCCGTTTATAGCCAGGTCGTGAAACGCCATGGCTACGGAGGCTCTCTTGATGACTGGCTGGCTAGTTACCGGTTCACCGAGCGTTTGCTTGAAAGCTTGGACGCGATCGCTGCGGCGGGCTCCTCTTTGCAGCTCACCGTGGCCCATTACGGCAGACAACGAGGTGAGCTGCTGCCTTTGCTTCAAGGCTGGCTAAAATTGGATCCGACCCAGCCTTGGCAGCAGCCGCCTCAGTCGCGGGTGAATCGATCGCTCACCCTGGAGGAACTGCGTTTGATGCGGTATCTGAACCGTCGCATTGGCGATGCGGCGGCTCGAGTTGGTGAGCATCTTGTCGATCGTCTGCCTGGAGAAGCCGCCGCACTCTTGCAACCATCCCAGCAGGCGGTGGATGCCTTTCAAGAGCGTTTGCAGGAACCTGTGGAGTTAGTCAATCAACGTCTGCCGGCTGCAGCTCAGTTGTCGCTCGAAGTACCCTCCTGGATGTCGATTGGATCCAGTCCTCCCACTGAGGGTGAGCATTGGGACGAGATTCGGCTCAGTTCTGCTCAGCTCGAATGTCTTGTGGATGCTCTCTGGCAGCCTCATCTTTCAGATGCATCAGGTTCTGATCCTTCAGCTGCTCCAGGCTGATGCTGAAGGTTGTGCAGAGTTCCCTGGGTGTGCCGAACAGGCGAACGCCGTCGACACGTGGCAACCGCACGCTTTCTCCAGCCTCCAGGCATTGCTGCAACATCGGTGCGATGAAGTGTTCTCCCCGTACCGTTTCACCTTGGCTGAGTTGCTGTTGGGCTCGGCACAGGAAATGGCTGGTGGAGCGGAATCCATACAGGCCGATTGAGGCGAGCGATGAAATCCGCTGTTTTTCGGCGATGGCGATAGCTTTTTCGGGATCTTGAGGATGAGGCTGCCCGAACGACCAATGCTCCCCCTCCGCCTCAAACACCGCCATGGCGGCAGATCCCTCGATCACTCCGAGTTGCTCATTCCATTGGAAGCCGGTGTCGCAGTTGTGAATTAATAGAACCTGGTCGGATGCGATCTCGCAGGCCTCAATGGCTGCGGTTGCCGTAGCCAGTTGCCCTGGTAACAGCGTTTCCAGTTCCACCCAATGAATGGACAGCTCGGGGTGGGTTTGCCGGAGCAAGGGGCTGAGTCGGTCTCGGATCCGGTGCTGCCGCTGCACCGCCAAGATCAGCTGATCGCCTGAGCTCCAGCGGAAACTGGCGAGGGTGTGTTCCAGTATGGTGCGCCCCTCCACCGTGATTAAGGGTTTGGGGGTGGTGATTCCGGCTTGAGCAAAGCGGCTGCCAGCACCGGCAGCGGGAATCAGAACAGTCTTGGCCACAGGCGATTCAGGGTGCAAGGACGCGATCGAAGTGGCGCTCGAAGATCAAGACTCCAATGCAGCCCAGCACAAAGCAGTGCAGCGGTTCACTTCTGTGCAGCGGGAGCATGGAGAAAAACAGGCTGCTGGTCAACAGCCGTTCCTCCTCTGGGTTCAGCTCGTTTTGAATCAGTTCGCGCCGCAGGGCTTGATTGGCTTCCCGGTGCTGGGTGGGTACGTCCAGCTTCAGCCGCACCCCCTCGTTGTGGCTGGTCAGCTTGAAGAGGTCGTTCACGACGACGTCATACAGATAAAAGCTCGAATGGAGCAGCTTGATCAGGTCGTAACGAGGATCGCCGAATCCAATCGGCCAGGTCGCGTTGTTGGGCTGTTCGCCTCGGGGATCTATTAAGCGGATCGAGCCGCTCAGGGGTTCCACCAAGATGTTGTTGAAACAGAAATCCCCGTGGATGAGTCGCACGGTGCCGCCGCTCTCTAGGTCAGGCAATGCCTTCATCAAACTCTGGCAGCATGCGGCTGGGCTAGGGAGTTGCAATAGCTCGTCTTGATCTGATTTCACCAGGGTCAAGTTCAGGGGCTGTTGCCAGAAGTGATCCCAGCTCAAGCCAATAACTTCTTCGCTCGCGGGTGGGTGTTGCTCAAGCTGACTTATTCGTCGTTGTAATTTTCTGCTGTACAACCAGCTCAGGTTTTGCGCTGCTTGCGCGCTGCGTGCAGGTGCTGCTTCCCGCAGCGCGGTGCGGATCAGCTGCAGGCGCCGGGCGATCTGGTTCCAACCATTGGCGCCGAGGCGCCAATGCAAGAACAGCTCCGCAAGGTTGGGGAATGGCACATAATCCATTTCCATGACGAGCTGGCCGTTGTCGCACCTCTGCAGCTCCGTTGAAACGAGGGCAGGGAAGTAACGCCGTACGGCTGATGGCAGCGCTTGCAAGTAGCGGTGCTCTTGTTCGAGCCGGGCTATGTCGTTTGAGCTCTTGCGGATCAGATCCCTTGCGGGTTCATAGCGCACATGGTTGAAGCTGCGGCTGCTGAGGCGGCTCAACCGAGCCTGGCTATAGGTGGAGCGGTGCCCAAGATCCCACCAGGGTTGAAAGCGAAAACTAGCGAGCTGGCGCTGGTGCAGCCGGCGGGCCAGCACCAGCAAATCGCCCCTCTCCTGAGTCTCAATCGGCTCATGCAGCACCCCCTCAATCTGCGCGGTGGGCGCCAAGATTTCGCCTGTGAAGGGATGGCTCGCGGGTTCATCGCCTGACGCTGCTTGGGTTTTGCTCAGGAAATGCGGCTCCGGGCCATGGGCTTGGCCTATGGCCGACCAGTTTTCGCGTGGAATCGCCCTCTGCCCAAGAGTGATGCTGGCCTTTTGCTCGAGGCGACCGCAAGGGAGAGTGGTGATTGGCACCAGCAGCAGCCAGGGCGTGTGAATCTGATCTAAGGCCGCCCGCACGCTGTCGATCACGGCCGTTTGCGGAGCGATCAGGAGCGGTTCGATCCAGGCATCACTGCGGTGTGCCCGCGGCGGCCCCAGCGTTCGATCGCAGAGCAGGCGTATAACCAGCCCCTCGCCTTGATCTTTGTAGTGCTTCGCGATCCTGGCACGGGCTAAGCCAGAGCCATCGGGCAGATCTGCAGGGTGTTCGCTGAGGGCCGGTGCCGGCCCCAGTTGCTTCTCTGCCAGGGAACCTCCGGCTAAAATAAGTACCGTGAGCCAAGGATGGTGGCTTTTCAAGGCTGCTCGCTGCGATCGCTGTACAGAAAGCCCCGCAGGGCCACGCAATCATGGAAGGGGATACCGCAGAAGTTCAGAAATCGACTGAAGCTGATTTCTGAGGCGAAGCGTGGGTTCCCCTTAAGCAGGCGGTGGTAGTGCGCACTTTGGCTTGATTTGTAGTGAGCCAAAGCCTGGGTGAGGTGCTGTTCACCAGCGAGAAGGGCCTGTCTCCAGGGACGGGGGTGCTGGGGTGTTCCCACCAGGTCCAGAGGCCAGTTCATGCCATACCACTTCACCGCATCGTCAGAGGCCAGAACCTGTTGCAGATTGATAGGCCAGTAGGTCTGCTCCCGTTGGTCGAACCAGCGGGGAATGGCCCTGAAGAAACCCTCGAACTGCATCATCAGCTCTCGTGGGCCTCCGAACACCTTGTCTGAGGCACCCACTAAGCCAGTTTCCGGTGAGCGGCAGACGTTATCGATTTCTTGCAACATCGTCTCAGGATGGACGTAGTAGTAGTCGCTCCGAAGTTTGACGATGTAGCGATAGCGCTTCTGGAGCTTCTGCTCCCGATGGCGAATGAGGCGCAGTGCCAGGCTAAGTTTGTGCCACTGTTTCATCGAATTCATCGGTAAACCTGCATCGATCGATGATTCGGCGAGTTGATCATCAACGATCAGGCAGTGCTCATCTGGCACTAGGGCCAGGGCCCTCTGGCGGTAAGGTGCCGATGTCACGATGAAAAGATCGGCCTGCGAGCTGAGTCGTTTGAACAAGGCTTCTGACCGCGTGATGCAGCGCAGTTCACCTGCGAGCACCAGTGCGAAGCGGGATTGGCTTTTGTAGTGGCCAGCATGTTCATAGAGCGGCTGTACAAGTGCGGCGGGGTCCTTGGCGTTGATGCCGCGATTGTTCAGCAGGATGTGGTCTCTCAGGATGGTGTGATCATCCTCAGGATCACACGCCATGTTGAGTCTGTTGTTGGAGGCGGTGAGCAACACCCACGCGGGCTGAGTAGGAGCATGCTGCAGGCAAGCAACAGAGTTAGTAGGCATGATTTCTGTTGTAGATAGAGTCTTTTGTTTAATACAGGTAGTGCACAATCATCTAGCCAGAATTCGACTTGTCCCCACCGCTTGTTCCAGGAGTTTTAGATCTCTCGTTTTGGCATATTTCAGGATCGTGATGGTTGACTTCAGGTTGTCGATGTATTTCAGCTGCTTCAGTAGAGGGTTTACATCGGTAATTTGATCTCTCATCTGATTTATTTTTATTTAAGCATTAACCTAAGTCAATATACCTTTAAAGTCGAGAAAATAAATTCTAATTAGAGATTTTTTTATAATTAACCCCGGTTTACAGTCATTCCCCTGGAGTTCTGTTCAAGCTGATCTTGGTTCTGTTGATTACAGAAAGTTGATGTCGCTGAGAGCAACTTCGTGGTTCCTATCACCCATGACTTTGATAATGACTTGCTCGGCTCTACTGACTTAGAATCGCCATCACGACAACATGAAGATGCATAGAGGCAATTAGGCCATCCTTGGCAGACAGAAAGACGAGCTGTCTACTTTACCCAGGAGGCCGACGTTCCTTGCTGCATCTAATATCGGGGTGGCCGTGGCCCCAACTATTCGTGCAGCACTGTTAGGGCAGAGCGAACTTCCGCTGGCAGGCGCGGCCCGAAGCTGGAAGATACGGCTTCTTCGTTCTTGACGTCGACTCCAGTGGTTCCCTGTTGTGGTGGGAGCGGTAAAGTCAGGCGTGATTTGAGGTCAAGGCTCATAGCTGTGCGGCTCTTTGGAGAGCCTTGACTGATTGGATCGCAACTAGTTCAAGGGGCTGCTTGACAGTTTGCACAAGCCTCAGCAAAGGAGAGCGACCCTCTGCAAAACGCTGGGGATGCGCTGCAGGCGTTGGCTGATTCAGCAGTCCTACATCCAGAGGAACGGCGTCATCCATTCCATTGCGATTGACCGAGGGACCCTCTGTGGTGCATTATTATGTGGTCAGACGGACAGCACCGTTTCACGTTCTGCGGATGTAGCTCAGTGGTAGAGCATCTCCTTGCCAAGGAGAGGGTCGAGAGTTCGAATCTCTTCATCCGCTTTGATTAAGTCCTGAAAGGCAGGTCTTCCTCACGTGATCTGTTCGAGGGGAATAATAATTCTTTGCACTGTTTGACGTTATTATCATTGCGATCAATTTTTTCCGCCTCTATGATCCAGTATTTGGCCATTAGTTGATCTTTTCGCATTGCAGCAAAACTTGCCAAATTAACGTAGTTTGATATTGTTTTTTCATTATTTTGTAATGCCATCAACGCAAATATTTCAGCTTCCTTGAATTTTTCTAGCCCAATGAAGGCATCACTCGCAAGTTTGTATGTTTGACCATAAAGCCCACTACAATTTTTTCTAATATTAATCAATATGTCAATCGCATCTGCGTGTTGTTTTTTGGTGATCATCTCTGAGGCTAATTTAATCATCTCCAGCTCCGCTTCTTCAACATTCTCTGTTTTATCTATCGCAAGTAATTTATGTACTGACGCAGTTACCTGGCCTATCTTTCCGCCGACTCTGCTT
>QCSL01000019.1 GCA_003209165.1 Synechococcus sp. AG-670-B23
GCACCGCCACCACCAGCAAAACCTTCACTGTTTGGGAGACAGGGTCAATCCAGAGCTCAACGTTGCTATAGCCCTCGCCGAGAACCATCCCGGCCAGGGTGAGGAGTGCCGTCCAGATCATGCTGCCGGCGGTTGTCCAGACCAGGAACGGCGCCATATGCATCATTTCAATACCTGCTGGAACTGAGATCAACGTGCGAATCCCAGGCACCAAGCGCCCCCAGAACACCAGGGCAATGCCGTAACGGCTAAACCAACGGCGGCTGCGGGCCAACTCATCGGCACTGATGCCAATCCAGCGACCGTGGCGTTGCAACCAAGCTTCGATCCGTTCCTCGTTGATCAACCGTCCGATCCCATACCAGGGCAAAGCACCGAGGACAGTGCCCAGCAAACCGGCCAGCACCACGGGCACCAGATCCAGCTGCCCCTGCTGCACATAGAAACCCCCCAGGGGCATGATCAGTTCGGATGGAATCGGCGGGAACAAATTCTCGAGAAACATTGCCGCGAAAATCGCGGTGTAACCCAACCACTGGTTCGCCTCCACCGCCTGGCCGATCAACTCAGGCAATTGTGTGATCAGATCTGAAAGCCCCATGGAGACTGCGCTGGATGGCGCAAGTCTTCCATGGGAAGGACTGACAAATACAAAAATGAGCAGTTTTTCAAAATAGAATTCAAATAGATGCCCTTTCCAACAAACCGATCTTAATCAAAAACGATACTGTTCGCAAAACCAATGAGGGCTCAGCTTTCAGAGATTTAGTGATATTTTCAACGCTTATATATTTAGGCTCAATTAAAGCGAACATTTTTTCAATTTGAGAACGTTCAAGAACGGATGGCAAGTAACTTGAAAACATTTTGAGAGAAATTATTTCGTCGTACTTAGCGAGTGAACGATCAACACTGTCATCACCAACAATCCTAATCGCGTCACCAAGTCCTAGAGATTGCGTTGGATAATTAGCAAAAAAGCGAAAAGGGTCAGGCCTTTCTGGAGCTGGGTGTGAAATCGTAGACAACAAAGATGATTTTTGCTTTACCAACCTCCTTTCATCAAGATGAGCCCAAAGCTGTTCATACTGAGGAATAATATTAGCCCAATCATAAACATTTTGAGCACGTTTTAGAGCATTTTCAGACATCTCTAGCCTCAGCTCACTAGAGCCAAATAGAAGCTTTAATACCTGAACAAGCCTTCTATGATCAATAGAAATTTGCAAAGAAGTAAGGCCAAGATAAGCGTCATAATCAATTTTCCCTGCAGCATAAGCACGATGCAAGGATTGCGAAGGAGTTGGAGATGGAGCCAAGGTTGGGACCCTGAACCCATCAATACCATCGCGAACAGTGTCCTTATATCCGTTCCAATCAGAAACGACAACTGGCAAACCGGCAGACATCGCCTCAACCGGTGTGATACCAAAAGTTTCCTGAATATTGTCAACTAAAGAGCAAAAAATATCAGCTACTGACCAAGCAGCTTTTGCACTTTCCTGATCAAGCCCATCGACAAAAATAGTGCGCACCGACGGGCATAAAAGGCGCCTTGCCTCAGCAAAAGATTCCTCGATATGAGCATTGTAAAACCAGCCACATTCAAGCAGAACCACTCTTTTATGAGATTGAATTGCGGCCTCTTCTATTGCCCTATACATTGCAAAAGGGTTTGCCTTGGCATGAAAAGAAAGACGGCCAACAAACAAACAAACGATTTCGTCTGCCCCCATACCAAAAATTTCTCGCACTCTTTGCTTTTCATCAATAGATGGCGGAGCGAATTTTTTGGCGTCGATTCCAAGCGGAATCACTGGAAGCTGTGGTAGGGGAAACTGTGTTGCCTTCAAACGATGACGCAGGTAATCAATCTGGCTTGACAGCATCTCTTCGATGCTATTCTTCACGGCGTTACTTGTACATACAAGTGCATCCCAAGGCTGCACTGGCGAGGATACTAAATTCGCAATCGAATCCATTGCATTATGCGAAGAAATAGTATGAGTAACACCACAAATTGACCATAAAGAATCGCCAGAAAAACTCCTTAGTTTTGACCACTCCGCTAGGCCAGGCCCCGGATAAAAAACAACACCTTTGTAAAATTGATCGGCTGAAGAAGAAAACCTGTCATAAATTTTGTAAGGTAATATTTTGCCACGTTCGTCGAGAAACTGATCAAATACTTTTGAGTGCTTATGAGTCTCAACCTGAATTGCAAGGTCATCACATTTGCCATGATCCAAATAACCTTTTAAAAATGATTCCCCTGCAACATGACGTCCCATTACTTTTCTACCCTGCGTCGTATAAGCGTCGGGATGGAAGTAAAGGCAGGGCACAATTAAAAAGATATTTTATTAATGTTAGCACTATTGCAAATTATAGCTTGCTCAATCCAACATATGCTCTAAGATGAGTATAAATCAATCTTTTCGAAATTGGCTCTGAGCTTATTCATTAGTCTTGAAAACACCTTGCTCAGCCATTTGGACATCAAAAAAGCCAAGCCGTCGAAGCGACCTGAATGAAAGCAAATCACTCAGGAATCAGTAACGGTAGTGGTCGGGCTTGTAAGGACCTTCCACAGGCACGTTGATATAGTCAGCCTGCTCTTTGCTGAGCTCAGTGAGCTTTGCACCGATGCGCCCGAGGTGAAGGCGAGCCACCATCTCATCGAGATGCTTGGGCAACACATAGACCTCTTTGGCATACTCGTCGCCCTTTGTAAACAACTCAATCTGAGCTAACACCTGGTTTGTGAAGGAGTTGCTCATCACGAAACTGGGGTGACCGGTGGCGCAGCCCAGGTTCACCAGGCGGCCTTCAGCTAACAGGATGATCCTGTTGCCACTGGGCAAGGTGATGTGATCGACCTGCGGCTTGATGTTCTCCCACTCATAAGACTTGAGAGAAGCGACATCGATCTCGTTGTCAAAATGGCCAATATTGCAGACGATGGCCTCATCCTTCATCTGCACCAGGTGCTCGTTTCGGATCACCTGGTAATTGCCAGTGGCTGTCACGAAGATGTCCATGTCTTCGACGACGTCCTCCAAACGGACCACGCGGTAACCCTCCATGGCGGCCTGCAGAGCGCAAATCGGATCTACTTCCGCGACGCAGACGGTGGCACCAAGACCTCGAAGAGACTGGGCTGAACCTTTGCCCACATCGCCATAGCCAATCACCAGAGCCTGCTTGCCCGCCACCATCACGTCAGTAGCGCGCTTGATGCTGTCGACAAGCGACTCACGGCAGCCGTAGAGGTTGTCGAACTTGCTTTTGGTGACCGAGTCGTTGACGTTGATGGCGGGGAAGGGCAGCTCACCGCTTTTCTGCATCTTGTAGAGACGGGCCACACCGGTGGTGGTTTCCTCCGTCACGCCCTGAATCTGGGCCTTGGTGCGGGAATAAAAGCTGGGGTCCTGGGCCAGCTTTTTCTTGATCGACGCGAACAGGAAGGTCTCCTCTTCATTGCCGGGGTTGTCCAAAACAGTGATGTCCTGCTCGGCCTTGCTCCCCAGCATCACCAGACCGGTGGCATCGCCACCGTCGTCCAAGATCATGTTGGGGGAGCCTCCGTCCCCCCACTCGAGGATGCGATGGGTGTAATCCCAGTACTCCTCGAGAGTCTCGCCTTTGACGGCGAAAACAGGAATGCCCTGGGCGGCGATGGCCGCAGCGGCGTGATCCTGAGTGGAGAAGATGTTGCAGGAGGCCCAACGCACCTCAGCACCTAGATCCACCAGGGTCTCGATCAGAACCGCGGTCTGAATTGTCATGTGCAGGGAGCCAGCAATACGGGCGCCCTTGAGGGGCTTCTCGCTGCCGAACTTTTCCCGCAATGCCATCAGACCAGGCATTTCGGTCTCGGCGATGTCGAGTTCTTTGCGGCCGAAATCGGCCTGGTTGATATCGGCAATGACGCAATTGACGCCGAGCTCTAGCTCAGCCGGGGACGTGGGCGCTGCCACCATGGTTTTAATGCTCCCTAAAACAAACGTGGAGTTGAATCTCTGCAGAGACGCCGAGGCTTCGGGCTCGCTAGAAATGGACTCTACAGGTCATGTCTGGGCCCTTGAGACCCTTGAGACGACAAAGGCCTTAGGCAGGTTGCTGGCACAGCAGCTTCCAAGCGGATCTATTTTGCTGCTGAGCGGCCCCCTGGGGGCCGGAAAAACATCTCTGGTGCAGGGTCTGGCGGAAGCTCTGGGAGTTAGGGAGCCGATCACCAGTCCGACCTTTGCCCTGGCGCAGCACTACCCCCAGGGAACACCGCAGCTGGTGCACCTCGATCTCTACCGACTAGAGCAGCCTGCCTCCGCCGATGAACTGTTTTTGCAGGAAGAGGAGGAAGCCCGCGCGTCCATGGCGCTGATGGCAGTGGAATGGCCAGAACGGCTTGGGCTCAATCTGCCGGAAGCCTGGCGGCTCGAACTGCGTCACCAGGACGAAGGCCGGCTGGCTCAGCTCACCCCCCCCAGGAAGCTCTCCACCTGAGCCTGAGTCGGCTGCGGATCAATGCCACCGGCACCGCCACAGACCAAGGCACCACAGGCGGCTGCAAAGCGGATGCGCTCCCGGGGCGCTGCGGCCCACCGGTGCAACAGCCCGGCCATGAAGGCATCACCGGCTCCAGTGGTGTCAACAACAGTGGAGGGCTGGAACGCGGCCTGCTGACCTGAATCGGCACCAAAATTCCAGCGCACCGGGGCCGCGCCATCGGTCACCACCACATCCGGGCGCTGGGGCAAGGCCTTCTGAATCGCGCCTGGATCGACAGTGTTGAAAAACCAAAGCGCTTCCTCCCGCGCCAGCTTGATCAGAGCCGCCTGATCCAGGAGCGGTTGAATCGCCGCCTTCGCCGCAGCGGACGGACCAGCCTCTGGATCAGCGGCGGGATCCCAGAACGTGGGGCGCCAGTTCACATCAAGGGCAATCGCCGTGCCCTGGGTCTGGGCCTGGTGCACGGCTTCCAGCAAAGCTAAGGCCGAGCCTGGTGCCGCCAACGTAAGAGTGCCGATCAACAACCATCGCGCTTGAGGCAACGGAATAGGCTCAAGAGCCTGGTCGGCAAAACCGACCCCTTCATCCCCAGCAAAGCCCTGAAACTGCCGTTCGCCATCCCGCGCACGGCGTACAAGCACGATGCGACTGGGGCGCTGGGAATCTCGTTGCACCAAAGCGGTCTCCAGACCACGCTCAGCAAACAAGCTTGAGAAGGCCTCCCCAATGGCGTCCTGACCCAGTCGACCGAAAAAGGCCACAGGGGTTCCCAAGCGGGCCAAACCACAGGCCACATTCGCTGGGGCACCTCCGAGATAGTCGTCCACCGGCCGATCCTTCGCCGGATCACCGCCTGGCGGTCCCAGCCGATCGATCAAGGCTTCGCCAAGACATACAACGACTGGAAATCCTGAGCTAGCGATCATCTTCAAACGATTTTCTAGTTATTGAAATGTCAATTTGATGATGCTTTAAAAAAGCCTGATTTACAAGGCAGTCCACTGCATCACAACGATCTCTCTGCTTCTTACTAATAGGCGAACTTTTTCCGAAGAAACAATCTAAAAACTCTGAAATATCTAGAAGAATAGTTAATAATTTTTTTCTTAGTTGATCTGGCAACAGCTTCAACCTATTCAAGCAATTGACCGCCCTTGCCAATCCTGCGAATTCCATACGGAGCGATCGCCTTGGAGACAATCCAACAGGCTTTTCAAGACTTACTTCAGACAGATGACCCAAGGGGATAGAAGTTATCTGCTGAAGAGATCTAAAAAATTCAATCAGCAACGAATCACGATCGTAACGAATCCAATGCGTTCTACAACCAGCCGCTGACAAGCGCGCATCCAACGACGGAGCGTTCATCAATTGACCACCATCTTGATTAAGAGTATCAATTGCAATCTGACGCTCAAGAAAATACCCAAAAGACGTTATTCGCTTCGAACTGCCTTTAAGATTCTGCAAGTAAAGACTTGGATAAACTTCACGAAACGGGCGAGAAACCAATATCGCATGAAACTCACCACTGAAATTACTTAAGGCTTTTTTCAAAAAACTTGGATTCTCTCTCCAAAAAAATTCGCTAGATAAAAGCACAACGGGGTTCATTACTTCTGCTTCAAAAAGTAGTATTTCCTCTAAATCACAGAGAAGATTTTTTGCTAAAATATGATAAAAACTAATGCCCAATTGAAGCAAGCTTCTGCGGTGAAACTTTAAAGCGTCTTGAATGACAGTTGATCCAGTTTTCATTGGTCCGCAATGAAGAATCAGCAAACGCTTCATGATTAAAAATTAACTTGTTGATTTAGAAGGACTTGAATAATCTTGGCGTTGGCCGCCGGAAAGGCGTAATTCCTAAGGTCATCCGGCAGTACCCAACGCACTTGCTGACTGGCGAGGGGCTGCGGCTCCCCCGATATCCAGTCGCAGAGATGCACCACGAAGCGCAGCTTTTTATGGCTGTAGGCGTGATCAACGGTGATCAGCTCAGCGCCGACCGTCACCGCAATGCCGAGCTCCTCCTTGAGCTCACGGGCAATGCAGGTTTCGATTGTTTCGCCCTGCTCCTGTTTGCCACCGGGGAACTCCCACATCCCTCCCAGTAGGCCTTCCTCAAGGCGCTGGTCAATCAACACCTCCCCGGCCGCGTTGAGCACGACACCCACACCGATCACCTGGAAGGAAAGGGGCTTGGGAGCGTCGGTCACGGGCCAAAGGCAGGGATCGCCGGCAGCGTAAGCAGCGCAGTGGGATTGCCAAGGGCAGCGGTGGCAGTCCGGCTGGCGGGGGGTGCAAAGCGTGGCCCCTAGATCCATCAACGCCTGGTTGGTATCCCGTGGCCGAACTGGATCAAGCAAAGCCTCGCTCCAACACCAGAACAGGGCGTAGTCGCGGGCCGGCGGGCGCGGATGGGCCATCAATCGCGCCAAAACCCGTTTGACGTTGCCATCCAGAATCGGCAGAGAGGCATTGAAGGCAGAGGAAAGGATGCTGCCGGCAGTTGTGCGACCGATGCCCGGCAAGGCCATCCACTCCTCCAACCTGCAGGGCCAGGGCCTACCCACCAGCCGCTGCGCAGCCTCATGCAGTCGGCGGGCCCGAGAGTAATAGCCGAGTCCCTGCCACTGCAGCCGCACCTGATCGAGAGACGCCGCAGCCAGCGCCTCGACGTTGGGGAACGCCGCCATCCAACGCGTCCAGTAAGGAAGCGCCACGGTCAACTGGGTCTGCTGCAGCATCACCTCAGCAATCCAGCACTCCAGGACATTGAGTTGCTCGTGTGGCTCAGGCCATCTGCCATCTTTGGTGAACATCCAAGGCTTCAGCGCAGGGTCCTTTCGTCCGTGCAAATCCCACCAGGCCAATACATCTTGGATGAGCTCAGGCGCTAACTCGCTGAGGTCGCGATGCTCAGCGCTGCTTCGTTGACCCATCAAGCAGCCACCCAAGCCTGGTCACTAAATAGCAGCTTTCCCAAAAAATCCAAACGCAGGAGGATCCGACCAATCTCCGCCGGCACTAAAGGTTGCCCTGAACTGCTGAGCTTGCCAACTCCTGTGAGGGCACCAGCCGTGAACCAACAATTTAAGCCTGCAAAACCTGCATCAAGCATCGGCTTATCGAAGCTATGCAGACCCTTGGCTTCAGAAATAAACTCCTCATTCCACTCGAATCTTTTTCAACGACACTTTATCAGTACCCAAAAAACATTGATTCAAATCTTGGCCAGGACCAAAACTTCATTAAAATGACAACAAATCCTAAGAGCTTCAAACTCAGCGAAGCCACTAATCACTTTCGCCACGTGAACAGTGTGTTTCACGACGAACCGAACATTACGATCCAGAAGATCGATTTTGGCCATATCAACTAAAGATTTCTTTTTATAGGCCTGGCATAGTGAAACGTAAAAGCAAGGTTGCTCGTTCCTGCACCCCATTCAAGTCCCACATATGAGAGCGCGATCAGAGCCCACTATCGGCAGCAATGGGTTCACTCTTTACGTTTCAGGACGCAGTCCGGAATGCTCTTGGCAATTTGCACTAACTTAGCAATAAGCAATCCGACGAAGCAAATTCAGCATTAGGATAAATAGAGCACAAACGCATACATCCCAAAACTTGCACAATAAGTTAGGCTAATTTAACTTCAAAAACCTTAACTAAAGCACAAAAAATAAATCTCAGAATCAAAAATCACCACTTCATAAAAACATAGGGGCCAAAAGTAACTTCAAATTCATCAGGACTTAGACATTCAATAAAAGGACATTGCAAAAGCAAATTACTTCACAAGCCGACCACAGAGGGAACTCTTGACACACAGACTGGCCGCAGAGACATACTCGCAAGCACGTCATTAAGCTCGATGGATCACCACGAAATTGACTGGAGCTGAAATGCTGAGATGGATCAGTGAAATCAAAGATTGGAGTCAGTTGGTATGGGAAGACTGGCGCTTTCGGAAACGCCAACCGGGACGCTGGCAAAAAATGACGCTACGGAACATTCCTGTTGCACCTATTGAAGAGCTACTGATGCGTTGGGCAGGTGGCAGCGTCTGGCGAGGCGGACCGCAACTGATGCCATGGCACAAATCATGTATTGGCTTGCGTCATTACCGCGGCGACGTACCTGTCGACGATCCCGCCCAACAAATGGGGACAGCAGATCAATGGCCATTGAAATGCGGCCGCCTGTTCTGGTGCGGACCGATCGTGCATCATTTTGGTCACCAATTGGGCGAATTCGGCGGTCGCATCCTTATGTCAAGTCTTGACCCACGTCAGGGTCACCTGCTGTTTCTGCACCCAGAAGGCAACCAACTCTTCGAAGAGCTGGTGCCCTGGCAGCAAGCTTGGATCCACTACCTCAACCCAGGGCATAAACCTGTGCTGATTAGCGGAGGAGGCTTTCGTGCACGAGAGCTGGTGGTGGTCCCTCAACAACAACGACTCGGCTGCCCGCCAAGCCCAAGACACTTAAGGGCTTTGAACCAACTCGGGGGTTCACTGACCCCAACAATCAATGAGGTAGTGGTGTTGTCACGCGCTCGCTACTCGGCTGCACGGGACAAGTCCAGTCTTCGGGGATCTGTAGCAGGTGAAGCTACTTTTGATGCGTGGATGCAAAGGCAAGGTGCCCGTATTGTCTATCCGGAAATACTGCCATTGGAGGCTCAACTAGAGCTATTGCGTTCAACGCAGCATCTGATTGTGGCGGAAGGCAGTGCTTTGCATGCACTCGAATTGCTTGGTCGCCAACCAGAAAAAACCGTAACGGTGATCTCCAGGCGACCACTCTGGAGGGGCATGGAGCGCTCGCTTAAAAGCCGCTTTACTCAGCTGCTTTGGATCGATGCTGTGAAAGCATTACATTGGCTGCCCCCAGCGAATCCCAGGGTGAAGGGTTTAGCCGAACTTGACTGGAAACAGACTGTAGAGACACTTAACACCCGTTTCGGCTGGAACGGCACGCCAAAAGACATAACAACTTTAGAAGAAGCCTCAAACGCGCAGATTACCGACCTACGACAGATACTGCCAATGGAGACGAAACTATGCACTGCAGACGACCGGAGACCGCAAAGAGCGGGAGGGTGGTGAACTCCACCCACACAACCATGGGATCGATTCTTTATGGCTTCTGATGCCAACTGAAACATTCCACAGTCCAAGCAAAATATAAGCTCTACTAAAATCCACTTTTCGGCTTATAGACAAAAGTTCAATCCAAAATAACGTAAGAAACCCGAGTAACGAACAGCAGCCAAACCTCCACGCACAGGAATCTGATCGAAGACATCTGAGGATTCAGCAAAAATCTGAATCACAAATCAAATCCGAGCATGCACTTTCCATCAAACCAACAACTAGATTAAGGGAGCTCAAGCCAAAAGTTGCTCACATGAGCCTGCACCAGATAAAGCAAAAAGCGCCTAATTAAAAATTAAGTCCAACTCTGGAGATTAGCCAATTCATCAAGTTGCTTTCCGGGGAAATGCCAGACGACCTCTATAAACTTCACAAGATTCATCAAATTTACTTTCACGAAAGCACAAATTATCTAAGCTTTTAAGACTCGCAATTGATCAGGACTCTGGCTATTCAAGAATTACTCCGAGGAGACCAATTATAAGTAAAGCTCAAAGAGATACACATAATGCGGATCCACAAACAAAGAACCCACGAGGCCGAATATTGAGCTGGTGATCCGCTTAAGGCCAACCACCGTTTGGCTTGAACATCCAAAGCTTCTGCACGGGATCCCGCCGGCCATGGGCCTGCCACCAGCTGAGCAGGCAACCGCTCACTTAAACCGAGGTGTTCAGCAAGCCTGGATCGGAGTTGCCGCCACTGGCGTGAATGGTGCCGGCGCTGAGATGGGGTGAGCGGGGCATTGACAAGCAGCTGCTGCTGATCCGCCATGGCCTGAAACAGCGGGGCCAGATAGGACTGAACCTTCGCGGCTCGCCGACAAAGGTGCGGAAAGCTTTCCCCCGGCAGGGGCTCCACACCCCAACGGGCCAGCAGACAAAGCGACTGAATCAGCGGAGAGCGGGGCCGGAGACTAAGGCTCAGCAACAATCAACCAGCCGCGACGGCCGCGAAACCACCCACAACAATCGCCACATCCAACCAACGCAGCTGAGCACCAAACAGCATCTGCAGCCAGGCATGCTCACTAACTTGATCGAAACGCAACCACCAGCGCGTCCAAGCCAGATCCAAGTCCCACCACTGCTATTGGAGCCAGCGCCACCCGGGCCCGTTCGCCTCCAGCAGGGCGCTCTGGGCTCTGGGACTGGCGCGATTGATCTCATCGGCCAGCAACACCTGCGCGAACAGCGGGCAGGGCTGGAAGCGGAAGCTGTCCTCCGCCGGATTGAACACGTTCAAGCCCGTGAGGTCCGCCGGCAACAGTTCGCTGGTGAAACTCACCCGCTTGAACGCGAGGGCAAAGACCCTGGCCAACGCTTCAGCCAGGGTCGATTTCCCCATCCCCGGACGGTCTTCGATCAGCAGATGACCACCGGCCAAGACATAACTGAAAACAAACGCACCTGGTGTTCTTTGCCCAGCAGCACCCGGCCGACAGCCTTGATCAAGGGCAACAGCTCCGATGCAGCTAAGAGATCACGGGTAGCACTACTCCAAATTGACAGGCACACCGAGCAAACGCTCAGCAAGCCTCACCCACGCGATTCGCTCGCCAGGATGCATAGGCGCAGCAAGCCAAGGCGTGAGCCCAAGCAACAACCTCTGGAGCTGGCACGAACGATCAATTGGTTGGAGCCTGATGGGCGACACCAACGCCGAAGAGGCCGTGCTGCTGATTCATGGCTTCGGGGCCAACACCAACCACTGGCGTTTCAACCAACCGGTGCTGTCCGAACTGCTGCCCACCTACGCCATCGATCTGCTCGGTTTCGGGCGAAGCGATCAGCCCCGGGCTCGCTTAAAGGATGAACCCGTTTCCGCGGATGCCGTTCATTACGGCTTTGATCTGTGGGGCCAACAGGTGGCTGACTTCTGCCGCGAAGTGATCAATCGACCGGTGCGACTGGTGGGCAACTCGATCGGCGGGGTTGTCGCCCTCCGAGCAGCACAATTGCTGGGCGAGCACTGCCTTGGCGTGGTGCTGATCGACTGCGCCCAGCGCTTGATGGACGACAAGCAACTGGCCAAACAACCGGCCTGGATGGCCTGGATCCGGCCGCTGCTGAAAACAATGGTGCGGCAGCGCTGGCTCAGCACCGCACTGTTCCGCAATGCAGCACGACCTAGCGTAATCCTCAGCGTGTTGAAGCAGGCCTACCCCAGTGGGGCCAACATCGAAAACGGATTGGTAGAGCTATTGTTTCAACCTACACAGCGCGATGGTGCTGCCGAAGCCTTCCGTGGCTTCATCAACCTTTTTGACGACCATCTGGCCCCGCAGTTGATGGAGGAGCTGACCATTCCCGTGGATCTAATTTGGGGGGAAAAAGATCCCTGGGAGCCACTCCAAGAAGCTCAGCGCTGGGCAAACAGCATTCAGTGCATTGATTCAATTAACGTCATAGCAAGTGCTGGACATTGCCCTCACGACGAACGCCCATCAGTCGTCAATCAAATCTTAATCGACAGAATTAAATCTGTCAGGACAGAAGCGAACATATGCTAAGGTAAACAATTAGTACCTGACGATTAAATTTTGGGCTTATGCAAAATTCTGAGCTTATCTCCAAAGAATACAAAATACTCAACTCTAAGCTTCATAGGGATTCAGATGAATATGGCAATCGAAATAACTTCCTCTGCAATCAACTCCCTACCTCTATTGCAATAATTAACAAACTATTTAAGTGCAATTCGGTCCTTGATTATGGATGCGGCAAAGGAATGATTGTTCGCGCTCTTCAGAGCAAGCTTGCCAAGCATTCAATTACTGTTCAAGGGTACGATCCTTGCGTAAAAGCATATGAAACACCACCAAATCCAGCCGATATCTTAATATCAACAGATGTCCTCGAACATATTGAACCAGATAAAATTGATGTAGTATTGGATCATATTGGGGATCTAACCCTACGATCTTGCTATTTAATCATAGATTTGCTACCAGCCGTGAAGAATCTTCCAGATGGAAGAAATGCTCACATCATGCTTGAAACAAGTGGATGGTGGCTGGGCAGATTATCCAAGATCTTTAGGAGCGGAGTGCACTACATCCTCGAGAAAGAAGCGAATTTAGACACAAAAATGGGACCAACCAGAAAACTCATTTATGTTGGCGCCAAAAAAGAAAAGGATACACTTATTGCTTTGAATTTGTTTTCAGCGACACACGCGAATACTCATCAGAAGAAAACAAATATTACATAAATTTAGCCTTAACTTAATTACTAAGTCGACATTTGAATCGCAAGACCGTCACCCGTCACTCCACCAAACTACTCACCAAATCGCTGTTCATTCCCAAAATTTAATCAATGCCGGTGAAGCTCATAAGTTATTCTCTCCCCGTACCATAACGTATACGCAAACTTGCTCTTGCAAGTCAAGCATCTGCCCCTAAAGGCTTCATAGTTCACCTTTCAAGCAATTTTCCTCAACAGAATCGCTGGGCAGATCACTATCTTTAGGGAGAATTTCAAACAATTGGTGTCCTAGCCGTCGCCGACATTCATTTCCAGACGCACCGGATGGCGTACAAGGCACATCATGTCTTTGACGTGTCTGTAGGGAGCTCAAGAAACTCAACCGGCTCAGTGCTCATGGACACTATCCGCAGCGTGTTCAAGCAGGCTTAACCGAGCAGTGCCAACATAGATGACTACTTGGTGGATCTTCTGTGTCAACCCACTCGCCGGAACAAAGCCGCCGAAGACTTCCGCGAATTCATCAACCTTTGAAGGACCCCTGGGTGCCTCTACTGGAAGCAAAACGCTGGTGCAAAAATTATTGTTTTTACTCTCTCACAGTGATTTCTGAAGCAAGGCACTGTCCCCATGACGAGGCAGTGAGCGCCAACAATCAAGTGTTATTCAGAACACTGTTCATGCTTCGCCCTCAACAGACGACATCATGACACGCGAAAATCGCTGATCACTGAGCACACCTAGGCTCCACAAAGCCGTAAGACATTGATAATCCTCAACAAGAAATCGCTTGAGATTATTTAAAGCTGAAGAATCAATGTCCTCTTCGATCCGCCGCTTCGATGCATTACTGCGCTCTCGAATGCCTGACACATCAACACTCAAAAGCCTGGCGCAATCCGAAGCCAAATCTTCCTGACACACCACACCCAGAACGTTCATTGGAGTAAGAACACCAAAGAGAGGGCGGAAGTAAAAAGAGATTGACTCACGCAAATGATGCACAGAGTGAAAATCTCTGGCCACAGCCTGATTTAGACGACCATCAGAGCAATAAAGGGACCTTGCAATTGAACCTAAACTCTGATATTTACGTAAAACTTTTCTTTCTCCAGGAAATCGTTGCACCTGGTCTGGCAACTCATCATCGATTACAAGCTTTTTGCGCCATTCGAAAGCTGAAAAAGCTCTATTAATCGGGTTGCGAATGCAGAAAAGATAATCACAACTTGAATCTATGACCACACCGTTGACGTGGGACTCAAAAAAGGATGAATAATTATCCGCAACTACAGGGGAAACCGAAAGAAGCTTTTCAACGGTCGACCCACCACATTTGCCAATATGAACAAACTGCAGTTGGCGCTTCACAGCATCGGCAAGATATCTAACAAGAGCTTAAAGAAGGCCTTAGCAAGCCACGTAAGCTTCAACCTGATCACTTACCCGGCGCAAACCAGCAAGACCATCCCGCTCGAGGTTGCGAACACGGTCGCGGCTCATGCCCAAAATCCGGCCAATACCGGTGAGGCTCATCGGGTCCTCACCATCCATGCCATAACGCATGCGCAGCACCTGCTCCTGCAGGTGAGGCAACTGCCCTAAAAGGCTCCTCAGATCACCCTTCAAGCAGTCTTCCTCCACCTGGTCGCTAGGAAGGTCACCATCGCCGGAGAGCAGCTCTAACAGTTCGGTGTCGTCGCCATCGCCGACCTTCATTTCCAAGCTAACCGGTTGGCGGGCGCGGCACATCAGGTCTTTGACATCATTTTCAGGCAGCTCAACAAATGCAGCTAACTCGGTAACGGTGGGGGTGCGACCCAGCTCCTGGCTCAGCTCTCGCTGACCCTTCTTGAGCTTGTTCAGCATCTCAGTAATGTGAATCGGAAGACGGATTGTGCGGCTCTTTTCAGCGATGGCACGCGTGATGCCCTGGCGAATCCACCAATAGGCGTATGTGGAGAACTTGTATCCGCGGGTGGGATCAAATTTCTCTACCCCACGCACCAATCCGATGGTGCCTTCCTGGATCAGATCCAAAAGCTCCATGTTCCGCTTGGTGTATTTCTTGGCCACACTCACCACCAAGCGGAGGTTTGCAGCCACCATGCGTTCTTTGGCTCGACGTCCGTGCTGCATCTTGCGCTTGAGCTGCATTGAGGACAGCCCCGACGCCTTGGCAAGCAGCTCACGGCTGGGCTTCTCACCTGACTTACTCTCTAGCTCAGACTCGAGCAACTCGAGATCCATCAACTCCTGTACTTGGCGCCCCAAGGTGATCTCCTGCTCGTGGGTCAAGAGGGGCACACGGCCAATGTCGCGCAGATAGGAGCGGACGAGATCAACGTCAGCCGTAGCGGATTTCGCTGGTTTAGCAGCAGATTTGAGCTTTGAAGCAGCGGTCGCAGCCGGAGCCATGGCGCTTCTTTGAGTTATATGAAGAGTACTCCTAAGAAACGTAAACAGACCCTCAGAAAACGCCAAGGACAAAGAAATGGGTAGAAATACCTGCAGTCTGGACAAGCTGCGGCAGTTTGACCAGCAGCCACCCCGCCGTCTTGAGATAGATCAGCGTCCCGGCCACGTCTGTACAAGTGGTGATGAAAGGCGTGGACATCAACGCCGGATCCAAGCCCATGCGATCAAACAAAAGTGGAAATGCTGCACCCGCCGTGGCAGCCAGGGTGGTGATCGCCAACAGGCTCATCCCCACAGAAAGGCCCACCAAAGCGCTTTCCCCTCTCCACCAAGCGAAGGGAACCACCAACAGCATCATCAAAACGCCCAGCAACGCCCCCGCCATGGCTTCGCGGCCAATCGCCCGCAAGGGTCCGAGGCTGGAGATGCTCTGGGTGCTCAAACCACGGATCACCACCGTGGAGCTCTGGGCCCCCACGTTCCCGCCGGTGCCTCCAAGCAAGGGAATGAACGCCGCCAGCAAAACCACCTGCTGCAGCACGTCCTCGTTGGCTGCGATCACTTCCGAGGTGAAAAAGCTGGCCAGAACCAGCACCGCCAGCCACACCACCCGGCGGCGAGCAACGGTGAACAAGTTGCTGCTGAAGTAATCATCGTCGTCGCCGGCCTGAACCGCACCGGCGGCATAGAGATCACGGGTGGCCTCCTGCTCGATCACGTCGATCACGTCATCCACCGTGACGATGCCCACAAGACGCTGCTCCAGATCCACCACGGGCACGGCGAGGAAGTCGTAGCGCTGAATCGTGCGCGCCACCTTCTCCTGATCGGTGTCGGTGCTGACGCTGAGCACCTCCTCCGTCATCACATCGCCGATGCGGGCCTGAGGGTCTGCCGTCACCAGATCCCTAAGCGACAGGATGCCGGTGAGGCATCGCTCCGCATCGGTGACATAAAGGGAATAAATCGTCTCGGTGTCTCGAGCGCGCCGCCGCACGATATCCAGTGCCAAAGCCGCGGTCTGGTTTTCCTTGAGGGCGATGTATTCGGTCGTCATCAAGCGACCGGCCGTTTCGGAGCGATAACCCAGCAATTCAGCGGTCACCTTGCGCTCATCGGGGCTTAGCTCGCTCAGCAACTGGCGCACTACCTTTGCCGGCAGTTCCTCAAACAAACGAGCCCGATCATCCGGCGACATCTCCTCGACCACCTCACGCATCTCCCCGGATCGCAGCAAGCTCAGCAGGCTCTGCTGGGTGGCCGCATCGAGATACTCATAGACACTGATGGCTTCGTCTTTGCTGAGCAGGCGAAAGGCAATCGCCTGCAAGTTGGCAGGCAGATTGCCAATCGCTTCAGCGATGTCGACCGGCTGAACCGGTTCCAGCAGCAATTTCACAGCGTCATAATTACCCGCCTGGAGCATCGCGGCGAGCTCATGGGAGATTGCCTCTGCCAGCAACTCAGGCTCAACGCTCAGGCCAGCACTGCTCAGCCCCGATGCCTCTGTCATGCCCCTCCGGCCGGGAGCCCAGTGTATGGCCGTTACAGCCGGTTAACCTCTGCGCTCCATCACTGTTCCACCATGGCGATCAGCGTCAATGCCGTCTCCGTCACCACCCCCGACGGCAGCAGCAAATCCCTGGGCGACTACACCGGCAAAGTGCTGCTGATCGTGAATGTGGCCAGCCGCTGTGGCTTCACCAAGCAGTACGCCGGCCTGCAAGCCCTGAACGAGGCCTACGGCGCCAAAGGCCTGGCGGTGCTGGGTTTCCCTTGCAACGACTTCGGCGCCCAGGAGCCCGGCAGCCTCGACGAAATCAAGAGCTTCTGCTCCACCACCTACGGAGCCGACTTCGAACTCTTCGATAAGGTGCACGCCAAGGGCAGCACCACGGAGCCCTACACCACCCTCAATAAGATGGACCCCGCAGGCGATGTGGAGTGGAACTTCGAGAAGTTCCTGGTGGGCAAAGACGGCACGGTGATCGCCCGCTTCAAGAGCAGCGTCACCCCCGAAGACCTCAAGTCGGCGATTGAGGCGGCCCTGGCGGCTTGAGCTGTCGCCCGAGGCTGAATCCCAGGGCTGCGGCGCCAAGCCCCAGCCCGAGGGTCAACCCGATCAAACCCAAGGCAGCGGCCCAATCACCTGAACTCAGGTCCTTCATGGCCGCCAACATCCAGCTGCTGAAGGTGGTGACCGAGCCGCAGAAGCCAATGCCGAGCAGCAACTGTCGACGCGGAGCAGCAGGGAGCCCAGCAAGCAAGCCCAGCAGGGCAGCACCCAGAACGTTCACTAGCAGGTTCTGATCCCGAAGATGCAGGGCCACCTGCCAGCGCAGCAGAGCGCCGGGCACAGCTCCCAGACCCACAAGCAGCAACTCTTGAAGTTCCAGTTTCAGGCTCGGTTTGGTCTCAGCCATGGGTCCCGAGTCCATAACCAACAGCACAGGCCAGCAGGCCCGCCCCGATCGAAGCAACCGCCAGGACAAAAGCCGCGAGGGCCTGGCCAGCCCGCAGCTCATTCAGCAGCTCTACGGCGAAGGTAGAAAAGGTGCTGAGGCTGCCGAAAAAGCCCACACCCATCAGCAACGCGATGCCGGCGCTGGGGGCACAGGTTTCATTAAGGGCCAGCACCAGGCCCAGAGCGAAGCAAGCCGCCACATTGACGGTGAAAGTGCCCCAGTGCTTCTTCGGCACCATCGGCTGGAAGTGGTTCACCACCTTCAATCGAAGCCAGGCACCGGGGATCGCCCCCAAGCCCACCAGAACCACTTCAGGCGCGGAGCCAGCCACGGCTTTGATCTCCAGAGAGGGTTTGCACGTGCAGCCAGTCTTGGCCATCGGCGGCGGACCAATGCCGCAGCAGCCGCAATGAGGAGCCTGCCTTGAGGGTGCGCAGGCGTGGGGCCACCGCCAGCGGACTAAGCCGCAGCGGCTGATCGGTGGAGGTGTGAAAGGGGCCGGAGGCCGCACGGCGTCGGGGCTGCGGTTGACGCCAATCAGCACCACCGGCCGGCAATGCCGCCGGGGCCATCAGGGCCACCCCCAGCAACCAACTCCAACGCAACAGGGGAAGCATCAAATGTCCAGGGCTGCCATGTCCAGCTCGGCGCTGTGGGTTTCAATGAACTCACGGCGGGGCGCCACCTTGTCGCCCATCAGGATCGTGAAGATGCGATCGGCCTCGATAGCGTCCTCGATCTCCACCCGCTTCATCGTGCGCGTGGTTGGATCCATTGTGGTTTCCCAGAGCTGCTTGGGCATCATTTCGCCAAGACCCTTGAAACGCTGGATCGTGTAATTGGCCTTCTCGCCAAAGCCCGCCAAGGTCTTCTGAAGATCGCCCTCGTTATAACAATAGGTGTGATTCTTACCGCGCTCAACTTTGTAAAGCGGCGGGCAGGCGATGTAGATGAAGCCGCCCTCCACCAGTTGCTTCTGGTAGCGGTAGAAGAATGTAAGCAGGAGGGTGCGGATGTGAGCGCCGTCCACATCGGCGTCGGTCATGATCACGACCCGGTGATAACGGAGGTTCTTCACATTGAAGTCCTCACCCTTGATCCCCAGGCCCAATGCGGTGATCAGCGCCTGAATCTCAGTGTTCTTGTAAATCTTGGCGTCGTCTGTCTTTTCGATGTTGAGGATCTTGCCCCGCAGCGGCAGGATCGCCTGGAAGCGACGGTCCCGGCCTTGCTTGGCGGAGCCACCAGCGGAGTCGCCCTCCACGATGTAGATCTCGGATTCGCCGGGGTCGCGGGAGCTGCAGTCGGCCAATTTTCCAGGCAGGGTTGAGCTTTCCAGAACGCTCTTGCGCCGCACCAGTTCCCGCGCACGGCGGGCGGCTTCTGCAGCATTGAAGGCCTGGATTGCTTTCTCCAGTATCAAGCTAATCACGGAGGGATTGAACTCGAGGAACTGGCTGAGGGCTTCGCCCACCAGGTTGTCGACGATGCCCCGCACCTCGGTGTTGCCAAGCTTGGTTTTGGTCTGTCCTTCAAATTCCGGTTCTGGCACCTTCACCGAAAGCACCGCCGTCAGGCCCTCACGAATGTTTTCTCCCGCCAGGTTGGAATCCGATTCCTTGCGTTTGCCCAGCTTCTTGGCGAAGGCATTGAGGGTGCGGGTCAGCACCGTCTTCAAACCTTCAATATGAGTGCCTCCATCCACGGTGCGGATGTTGTTGGCAAAGCCAAGGATGCTGTCGGAGTAGGCATCGGAACACCACTGCAGGGCGGCCTCCACTTGGACGCCATCCTTCTCCGAATTCACATAAATGATGTCGGGGTGAAGGGCATCCTTCTCCTTGTTCATATAAGCGACGTATTCCTTGATGCCGCCTTCATAAAAGTAAGTCTCCTCATGAGGATTCCCTTCCTCACCCCGGGCCGACTCCCGCTCATCGCGGAAAACGATCCGAACACCTCCATTGAGGTAGGCCAGTTCCCGAAGACGAGCCGAAAGGGTGGCGTAGTCGAAAACGATGCCGCCAGTGAATATTTCAAGATCAGGCTTGAAGCAAACCATGGTGCCGGTCTCACCAGATTCCGCTGCAGGCTGAGACTCCGAGGCCAGCGCCCCGATAGCCGCACCACGCTCAAAACGCTGGCGATGAACCTGACCCTGACGGCGCACCGTCACTTGCACCCATTCACTCAGGGCGTTCACCACCGACACGCCAACGCCGTGCAGACCGCCGGACACCTTGTAACCACCGGCGCCAAACTTGCCACCCGCATGCAGCACCGTGAGCACCGTCTCCAAGGCGCTCTTGCCGGTGCGGGGGTGCACATCGGTGGGAATGCCGCGACCGTTGTCGCTGACCGATGCGGAGCCGTCTTCACCAAGGACCACAACAATGCGGTCGCAATGTCCTGCCAGAGCCTCATCGACCGAGTTATCAACCACCTCGTACACCAGGTGGTGCAAGCCCCGCGGCCCGGTGGTGCCGATATACATGCCCGGTCGCTTGCGAACGGGCTCAAGCCCCTCCAGCACCTGAATCTGCTCAGCGCCGTAGGCGTTCTGGACCTTGGAAGCGTCGCTCATTCAGTAAGTCTCAAGCCAGGAAACCGGGTCATGGGCGGGCGCAACGGCCCTAAACCTCGACCTGACAATGCCAATTTACCACCGGCTGTCTATAGAAGCTTGCAGAGGCCTCTCAGCGTCCATTCCAAGTCGGACTGCACCCCCTCACCCTTTTGAACAGCTCACATCCCCTGGTGATCACCCTTCTCGGGCCCACCGCCAGCGGCAAAACCGCCCTGGCGCTGGACATCGCCGAACGGCTGGATCTACCCATAATCAACGTGGATTCGCGCCAGCTCTATCGGGAGATGGACATCGGCACTGCCAAGCCGACGGCAGAGCAACAGGCGCAGGTGCCGCACCATCTACTAAATCTGCGGGCACCGGACCAGCCAATCACCCTGCAGGAGTTCCAGGCGGAAGCCAATCCCTGCATCAACCGTGAGCTGGACCAACGGGGCGTGGCGTTGCTGGTAGGTGGCAGTGGCCTGTACCTCAAAGCCCTCACCGGCGGACTGCAACCTCCGGCCGTCCCCCCCCAGCCGCAGCTTCGCCAGCAGCTGACGGCCCTGGGCCAAGGCATCTGCCACCCACTGCTTAAGGCCGCCGACCCCATAGCCGCCGCCAAGATCGCTCCTGCCGATGCTGTGCGTACCCAGCGCGCCCTGGAGGTGCTCTATGCCTCTGGACAACCGATGAGCCGCCAAGCCACGGCCATTCCTCCACCCTGGCGAGTGCTGGAACTGGGCCTCAATCCCGCCAACCTGCGCCAGCGGATCCAACAGCGCACCGAGCAGCTTTACCGAGATGGCCTAGTGGAGGAGACCCGGCGGCTGAGCGAGCGCTACGGCGCTGATCTGCCGTTGCTGCAGACCATCGGCTACGGCGAAGCGCTGCGAGTGATTGCCGGCAGCCTGAGCACAGCAGATGCGGGACGGATCACCACCCAACGCACCGGCCAGTTCGCTAAACGCCAACGCACCTGGTTCAAGCGTCAGCACAGCCCCCGCTGGCTTCCCGACCAGGCATCGCTGACGGATGCGATGACGTTGATCAAGCAGCATCTAAACTAAAGGATGCAGGCGTTGTATTCAGCGAAGTTGTCTGCAAATGTCCCCGTCACCGCCTGAATGCCCCCACGTCCCCGTTTTGACCGTCGTGCCCCGGTTCGGGAGCTGCCCAACATCAACGACCGGATCAACTACCCCCAGTTGCGGGTGGTCGACTCAGACGGCGCTCAGCTGGGCGTAATCAGCCGGGAAGAAGCCCTGGATGTGGCCCGCGACCGGGAACTTGATCTGGTACTAGTGAGCGAGAAGGCCGACCCACCGGTCTGCCGGATCATGGACTACGGCAAGTTCAAGTTCGAACAGGAAAAGAAAGCCAAAGAGGCCAAAAAGAAGTCGCACCAGACCGAAGTCAAGGAGGTCAAAATGCGCTACAAAATCGATCAACACGATTACGACGTGCGGATCGGTCAGGCCCAGCGCTTCCTCAAGGCAGGTGACAAGGTGAAATGCACCGTGATCTTCCGCGGCCGTGAGATTCAGCACACGGCACTGGCGGAAACCTTGCTACGGCGGATGGCTAAGGATCTAGAGGAGAAGGCCGAGATCCAGCAGGCGCCCAAGCGGGAAGGCCGCAACATGATCATGTTCCTCACCCCGCGCAAAACGCCTCTGGTGAAAAAGGAGGAAAAGGAACAGGCCGCCAACAAGGCCGTGCGCACCATTCCTGCACCTCCGCGGCCCACCGCCGCCAAGGTGATCAGCCCCCAGAGCTAAACCACAAGATTTTCACCAAGCAGCAGGCGCCACCCCTAGGCAGAAGCCTGGGGATCAAAGCAGCTTCGGGCTTCGCACATGAAGCCGTGGTCGTCACCGGCACAATCCACAGAGCGCAAGGTCTGGCCGGCGGGATCAACCTTGCGCAGGGCAACTGCAATCGCTTCTCGATCCTGTGCAGGAATCAGGGGATCGGCCGTGCCGAACACGCAGGTGAGCTGTGCCTGGATCTCAGGCAGCAGAGCCAGAAAGGGTTCACACCACCAGGCCGCATCCGGCTGACGCCTGCGCCAAAAAAATCAAAGACGTGCTCAACCCCGGGCATCATGGCTGCCAGAAAGGCGGCATGCCCCCCTAAAGAGAACCCCACCACATGGACAGCCGCTTGCGGGTAACGGGTCCTCAACCAGCTAATCGCTGCGGCGACATCACCAAGGATTTGATCGGTGGTTGTGGCGTCCTTTTGGCGGCGACCTCGGACAAGATCTGACGCTTGATAGGCCAAATCAAGATTGTGAGCCGTGCGGGCAAACAAGGGGACTGCCAGGGCCGGATGCCCTTGGACAGCACGATATACATACGATTCATATACGGTTTCACATCGATATCGTTCGCGCTGTCCGACGGCTCCGCCCACCAGCAGCGCAGTGGCACAGCCCCATTGGCGAGAAGAACCCAGTGTGGTGACGGGGAGTTCGTAATTGTCACAGGTCCACAGGACACAGAAATAATTGTCACCAAGCAATTCGCTCCTTATGGTGGCCGCATTCAGACCTGTCCCACCGGCGTGCGATTCCATATCCAACAGGAAAGCGACATTCCGGCGTCGACACAGCTCTACAACCAGATCTGTTTTGCCATCGCAGCGCGGCATTACCCACCTGGCCATCGCCTGCCGAGCACCCGCCAGCTGGCGATGCAAACGGGACTGCACCGCAACACAATCAGCAAGGTTTACCGCCAGCTAGAAACCGATGGCGTCGTTGAAGCCATGGCAGGCTCTGGCATATACGTGCGCGACCAGCAGAAACCCCGGGAAATCAAAACGCCACCGCACATCCGCAACCGGGGCGTTACCGATCTCGACCGGGAAGTACGCAAGTGTGTGGATGGCCTGCTGAACGCAGGCTGCACCCTTCAGCAGACCCGGGAACTGCTGACCCGGGAGATCGACTGGCGCCTGCGTTGCGGCGCCCGCGTGCTGGTAAGCACACCGCGGGAAGACATCGGCGCCTCAATGCTGATCGCCGAGGAGCTGGAGCCCTGCCTGGATGTTCCGGTGGAAGTGGTGCCATTGGAGGAGCTGGAAAGCGTTCTTGAAAACTCAAGCAACGGAACTGTGGTGACCAGCCGTTATTTCCTCCAACCGGTGGAGGAGCTGGCAAAGAAACACAGCGTCCGCGCCGTGGCCGTTGACCTCAATGACTTCCGCCAGGAGCTGGCCATGCTCAAGGAATTACGCTCCGGAAGCTGTGTGGGCCTGGTGAGCATCAGCCCCGGCATCCTGCGGGCGGCTGAGGTGATCCTCCACTCGATGCGCGGCAACGAGTTGCTGCTGATGACCGCCACCCCGGATGTGGGCAGCCGCCTGCTGGCCCTCCTGCGGGCCTCTAGCCACGTACTTTGCGATCGCCCCAGCTTGCCTCTGGTGGAGCAGAGCCTGCGCCAGAACCGCTCCCAACTGATGCGGATGCCCCAGGTGCATTGCGCCGAGAGTTACCTCAGCACCGATACGATCGATTTGCTCCGCAAGGAGATTGGCCTGCAGATCCCGGCGGCCGCCAGCTGACACCTCTGCGATGTTTGATCACATCCGTGCCGACTTCGCGATCATCCGCGAGCGCGATCCTGCTGCCCGCGGTTGGCTGGAAATCGTGTGCTGCTACCCCGGATTCCAGGCCATCAGCCTGCATCGAATCAGCCATCGCCTCTGGACCTGCCGCCTACCCCTGAAATTGGCCGCCCGCTGCCTCAGCCAGATCGGCCGTGCCCTGACCGGCATTGAAATCCACCCTGGTGCCCGCATCGGCCACAGCGTGTTCATCGACCATGGCATGGGGGTGGTTATTGGCGAAACGGCCCAAATAGGCAACCATTGCCTGCTGTATCAAGGGGTCACCCTTGGCGGCACTGGCAAGGAGCACGGCAAGCGTCACCCCACCCTGGCGGAAAACGTAGTGGTGGGCGCAGGCGCCAAGGTGCTGGGAGCGATCACAGTTGGAACCAACACCCGGATTGGCGCTGGCTCCGTGGTGGTGCGCGATGTGGAAAGCGACTGCACGGTGGTGGGCATTCCAGGCCGCGTGATCCACCAGAGCGGCGTACGGATCAACCCCCTGGCGCACTCCGCCCTACCGGATGCGGAAGCGAACGTGATCCGCAACCTGATGGAGCGAATCGATGAACTGGAGAGCACCGTGGGGAATCTGCAGCGCTGCCTGCGGGAAGTAGCGGAGGGCCGGGCGCTGCGGGAGATGTGCCGCGGCGAAGCCCAGAACCTCAAGGACCGGGAGATCCTTGAGTTCCTCGGAGAAAGCTCAGGTGATCGTTGATCACGATCTGAAACTGGTTGTTCTGCACATTCCCAAGTGTGCGGGCACCGCATTGCGAAAGGCCTTCCTCGAGGACGGCGCTGACCGGCGCATGGAGAGTTGGTTTGACTTCGGCTACGACCCGGTGCTGAAACGACAGGTGGACCTGGCCCACCGCCCTTTGATGGATCTGCGCCACACCCGCATGTGGCGCTGGCTGCGGCGCTACCAGGTGATTGCCTGCATCCGTCATCCCTACGACCGTCTGGCCTCCGCTTGCCGCGAACACCTGCGCCAGAAAAGCCGCGCAACCGAGGTGCAGGTCCGCAACCACCCACCCACTGATCAACAGCTTCTGCACTACCTTCGGCGGTTGCCGGCTGCAATGGACAGCCACGACCTGCGCTGGGTGCATGGCTTTCCCATCCACTGGTTCACCCACCTCGGCAAACGCCCGATGGTGGATCACCTGATCCGCTGCGAGCACTTGAGCAGCGATCTCGAACAGCTGGGAGAAACACTCTCTCTGCCCAAGTGCCTGCGGAAGCGGCTGCACGTCGTGGGGAAGGGAGAAGGACGACGGGAGGCAGCGGATCTGACAATGATCCGCAATCATCCCGATCTACAGGCCCTCGCCAATCAGCTGCACCGCGAAGATTTCCCCTGTTTTCACTACAAGAAGCAGCAGGCGGAGTTCAGCGACTCGGAGCTGAAGCAACTGATCGACGCCTGCCTCGCCATCGGCCCCTCCCATGACCTGCCGCTGACCAACCTCACACCGCAAATGCACTGGTACTACGGCCGCGTCAGCACACGGCCGGAGCTTCAGCTCAAGCCCAAACGCACGGGGAGGGCCAAACGATGATGCTGGTGCTCACATTGCTCTGCAGGGATGAAGCCGACATCCTCGAGAACATGTTGCGCTTCCATCTGGCCCAAGGCGTGGATCGGATCATCGCCACCGACAACGGCTCAGTGGACGGCAGTCTGGAGATCCTGCGGCGGTTCGAACGGCGCGGTCAGCTGACACTGCTGCAGGAAGCGGAACACACCCACGATCAAGCGGTGTGGGTGACTCGGATGGCTCGCATGGCAGCGGCCATGGGGGCGGACTGGGTGATCAACAGCGATGCGGATGAGTTCTGGTGGCCGCAGCAGGGCAACCTCAACTCCACCCTGGCCCAGCTCCCCGAAAGCGTTGAAGGCCTACTGGTGGACCGCACCAACTTTTTGCCACCGCCGCGAAACAGCCCGGAACGGCGGCCGTTTCATGAGCGTCAGACCTTGCGCGAACGGGTGTCCCGCAACAGTCTTGGCGCGCCCCTACCTCCCAAGCTGATTCATCGCGCCCATCCCGGCGTGGAGATCACAGACGGAAACCATGGCGCAAAGCTGATTGACACATCCATTGAGGGAATCAAGAGCACCGCGATCGAAATCCTGCATGTGCCCATTCGCAGCTACCCACAGTTAGAACGCAAAATCCGTCAGGGGACAGAGGCCCTGCAGCGCAACAAACGCGTAAACCCAGGCATCGGCGACAGCTGGCGAAAGATTTACGCCAATCACATCAGCCAAGGAACCCTGCCGGCCTATTACGACAGCCTTCGGCCCAACCCCGCCGCAATTGCGACTCAACTGATTCGCGGTGAACTGATCGTCGACCGGCGCCTCCAGAAAACCCTGGGCGAGCCCATCCCCAGGGTGGCCGTGATCACGCCTTACTACAAGGAGCCCCTCGCTCAGCTCCGCCAATGCCACGACAGCGTGCGAGCACAGAGCGAGCGTTGCCTACACGTGCTTGTAGCCGATGGGCACCGTCGCCAACGTATTAACCATTGGCAGGCTGAACACATACGCCTACCCCGCAGCCATGGAGACATCGGCTCAACACCCCGCTTGATCGGCAGTTACCACGCGATCGGCCTGGGCGTGGATGTCGTGGCTTTTCTCGACGCCGACAACTGGTACGGACCCGACCACATTGCCAAGATTCTGAAAGCAATGGACCAGCACCAGGCCGACTTCGTCTCCTCCAGCCGTACCCTCTGCAACCTGGACGGAACCGTGATGGGCCCCTGCCCACTTACAGATCCAGATCGCTTCATCGACACCAACGCCATGGTGTTTGGGCGTGGTGCTTTTCCCATCTTGCATCAGTGGGTCTTGATGCCGACCTACGGCCACCTGATCGGTGATCGGATCATGCTGCATCACCTTAAAAATGCCGGTCTTAAGCGGCATCACCTGAACCAAGGCTCAGTGTTTTACCGCTGTGCCAAGGCAGGGCTATATAGGCAATTGAACGAACAGGTTCCAAAGGGTGTCCAGCCGAGACCTGATTACGAAACCTCCTTCCGCCAGTGGGAGGCTGATGGTCAGCCGCCTCTGAGCTGAGTCAGTCCTCCAGCATCCAGGCAAAGGGCGTTGGAGTTAGAAGAGCGCGTATTTCATCCCAATTGGCAATCAACTCCGACAACGACCCTGGGTTGAGTTTGCGATAGCGCAGGTTCGGCTCAAATTCAGACAACCCCAAAAATGTGCAGACACGCTGATAACCATCCAATGGTGATTGCGCCAAGTCGTTTTCATAGGTGAGCGACAACCATCGGAAGGCACTGCTCTCTCGAGCACAGTGACTGAACAGGGTCTGCATCTGTTGCCAACCCCGCTCGTACTCCTGCAGCCACCCCAGTAGCGATCGAACCTCAAAGCCGTGGCGAATATCTCTCAAGGGAAGGGTCAACTTCGGCTGGGACTGATCCTCGGAAGAACCTGCTGTTGCCACGTAGACGCCATTTTCCGCTGCTCGCAGATGAGAGACCATCCGTCGCAATCCGTTACGTCGATGGAGAAGAATATGACTTTGGTAACCAAGGCTTGCAAACATTTTCAGCCAATTAGCAACATTCAAAGAGGGATAAAGCCCTAAATTCTGAGCTGGCAGATGTTTCACCTCAAATAGGTGAACATTAGAGGCAAACATCTTACGAGACTCGAGCACCACCTGCTCAATAGATGGCAAAACTTTTTCACCACGACGACGGGGCATGTAAGGAGAAAAAATCTCATTGCTATAATGAATATCAGGATGCTGATCCAGTAAAGAGCCAAGTACACTGCTTCCGCAGCGGCCGATATGCCAATTAACAACTCCGAAGTTTTTCACACTTTCCTACACGTCAGGCTTGTGCCGGAGGCTTGGACGGCTGGAACATGAACATCGAATAAATCACATTACGGCGCATATTGGTCATCATCTCAAGGAACATGTCATAGCCCTCATTTTTATATTCAATCAGGGGATCTTTTTGGCCATAACCGCGTAGACCAACGGACTCACGAAGCGCATCCATAGCCTGCAGATGTTCCCGCCACAGGGTGTCGATCTGCTGCAAGATGAAAAAGCGCTCCGCTTCCCGCATCATTCCCGGACGCTGCTGCTCAATCTGGCCTTCCTTGAGGTCGTAGGCGTTGCGCAATTGCTCCTGCAGAAAGGCCTTGAGCTCCTCCATGCCGAGACCGCGAACCTGATCGGGAGTGAGATCTTCAAGCAAGTAGATGAACTCCATCACCTTGCCCACCAACTGTTCGAGATCCCATTCCTCCGGAGGCAGATCAGGATTCACGTAGGCCTCCACGATCTCTTCCATGGTGCGCTCGCCGTAACCGATCACCTGTTTTTTCAGGGCACGGCCTTCGAGGACGCGTCGCCGCTCTGAGTAGACCGCACGGCGCTGATTGTTCATTACCTCGTCGTACTCAAACACCTGCTTACGAATGTCGTAGTAGTACGTCTCCACTTTTTTCTGAGCCCCTTCTAGGGAGCGGGTGAGCATGCCGGATTCGATCGGCATGTCTTCCTCCACGCGGAAGGCATTCATCAGGCCAGCGACGCGATCTCCACCGAAAATGCGCAGCAGGTTGTCGCCCAACGAAAGGAAGAAGCGGGTGGATCCCGGGTCCCCCTGACGGCCGGCGCGACCGCGCAACTGGTTATCTACCCGGCGGGATTCGTGGCGCTCCGTGCCGATCACGTGGAGGCCCCCGGCCTCACGCACACGCCCCTCCTCTTGCTTAACCACCGCGTCGTATTCCCCTTTGACCTGAGCGATCGCTTCACGCAAGGCCTGTATCTGAGGATCTTCCGTCGGAGCCTTTTCGGCGGCGGTGGCAATTCGTTCCTCCAGATCAATCACGCTGATGGCTCGATCGCCCCAGGCTTTCACCAAATCCCGGGCCAATTGCCCCAATGCTTGATCGGAGGTGTCAGAGAGCGGAGAGGGGTAGAGACTGTCGTTGCTGCGAGGCGGGGCATTAACTACCGCAGCCTCTGAAAAACCAGCGGCAGCGTTGCGCTGCAGCGGAACCGGTGGCTTGTGCTCCTCTTCCGGCTTCACCAGGCGTGGCAACAACACTTCGCGCAGCTTGAGTCGGGCCATGTAGTCGCTGTTGCCGCCGAGGATGATGTCGGTGCCACGTCCGGCCATGTTGGTGGCGATGGTGACAGCACCGGCACGGCCGGCCTGAGCCACGATTTCCGACTCACGCTCAACGTTCTCGGGCTTGGCGTTGAGCAGGTTATGGGGGATGCTCTGCTCCGCCAAGAGGGAACTGAGCAGTTCGCTCTTCTCCACTGACGTTGTTCCCACTAACACCGGCCGTCCCTGATTGTGGATCTCGGCGGTTTCGTTGGCCACGGCCCGCCACTTCGCGACCTCGGTTTTGTACACCTGGTCAGACCAGTCCTGACGCGCCCGCACCCGGTTGGTGGGAACGATCGTAGTTTCGAGTTTGTAGGTCTTCTCAAACTCCACCTCCTCTGTCTTTGCGGTGCCGGTCATTCCCGCCAATTGTGGATAGAGCAGGAAAAAGTTTTGGTACGTTATCGAAGCCAAAGTCTGGGTCTCGGCCTGAATCTGAAGGGCTTCCTTGGCTTCGATAGCCTGGTGCTGGCCATCACTCCAGCGGCGCCCAGGCATCACCCGTCCGGTGAATTCATCCACAATCACTGCTTCGCCGTCGCGAACGATGTAGTTCACGTCTTTAACGAACAACTCCTTAGCCTTTAGAGCATTGGTGATGTAATGAGCCCAGGGGTCCTTGGGATCGAAGAGGTCCTGCACCCCGAGCATCTGCTCGGCCTTGGAAAAGCCTTCATCGGTGAGAGTGCAGCTGCGCTGCTTCTCATCCACCTCGTAATCACCTTCCGGATCAATACCGTCCTTGCCAAGCTCTGCAGCACGCTCTAGAGCTTCAGCCACCTGGGACGCCTGCTGATACTTCTCCTGGGGACGCTCAACCTGACCAGAAATAATCAAGGGCGTGCGGGCCTCATCGATCAAGATCGAATCCACCTCGTCGATCACGCAGTACTGGAACTCGCGCTGGACGACTTCACTAATGTCTGCGGCCATATTGTCCCGCAGGTAATCAAAACCAAGCTCGGAGTTGGTGGCGTAGGTAATGTCGCAGCCGTAGTTACGACGCCGCTCCACAGGCCGCATGTCCTGTTGAATCAGACCCACCGACAAGCCCAGGAAGCGGTGCACCTGGCCCATCCACTCGGCATCACGGCGTGCGAGGTAATCGTTCACGGTCACAACATGCACACCGCGGCCAGTCAGGGCGTTGAGGTAGCTGGGTAGTGTAGCCACCAAGGTCTTACCCTCGCCAGTCTTCATCTCGGCGATCTGGCCCTCATGCAGGACCATTCCGCCAATCAGCTGCACATCAAAGTGGCGCATGCCAAGCACCCGCTTGCCGGCTTCGCGTACCACTGCAAACGCCTCCGGAAGGATCTCATTGAGGATCGGCCTCTGGTTCTCAAGGCTGCCGGCGTTGGCCAAGCGTTCCTGAAACGCCGATGTTTTGGCGCGAAGCTCGTCATCCGACAGAGGTTCAATCTCCTCTTCAAGAAGATTGATATCGGAAACGATCGGCTGATACCGCTTCAGCTTGCGGGCATTGGGATCACCCAGCAGGAGCTTGAGCATGGTGAAGGCGGCTACCGGATTAGTGCGGGCAGCCTACTTAGGGGGCGGCAGCAGGCGACAACCAATTCCTAAAAAAGTGGATACAATTTCGAAAAAAACAAGTCTCAGGGGTCTAATTAGAAGACTTGCTAACTCGCAAAGGTGGACACAGCCTTTGTGCACGGATGAGCCCAACGGGCTGCAAGGAGCAAACGACAGCTAGGAAATCAGAAGAAACAATGAGACAGTGACTCGCGATGTGGGCAGAGAGTCAGCACTCAATGCAACCACAAAACATGATCTAACCAGCAGTCACAATGGCAGGAGAAGCTCAGAGCAATGGCTAGAGGAAGGATCGAGGGATCCGCTTAGGATAATACAATGCTTTCAATAGCTTCATTAACAGAATTAACCATGGATTCAGTTGAGTAGCGAAAAGAGGTGAGCTTAGCAGCCTGCAAAAGCCTAGATCGAAGTTTTAAACTAACTGATGAATCATAGGAAGTCGCAGCTTTTTGAACACCCTTAGCGAATGAATGGAAATCTCTAAAAGGAATTGAAGCAAACACATCAAACGGCTTGCATAAATCAGATATCTCAGTACCACCAATACCATCGTAACCAACAACCATGCAGCCTGAAACTATTGCTTCTGCAAGAGGCAAACCAAAACCTTCGGGATATCCAAACGAAAGAAAAATTGAGGATTCAGATAGTATAGCAGAAACCTCAGAGAGGGATTTATTAATGATCGGAGTAAATGACCAACCAGAATTCTTGAACCAAGCCTGACTTCTGATAAGCTCTAAAACAACACGCGAATGGCTTGAGTTCTTACGCGTCATATAAGCAATTGACTTATTAGTAGAGAATCCAAAATTAAAAAGTTTCTCGTCAATCGCATTAACGATGCGATGAATACGATAGGACGGTACAGGCAACAAGTCGAGAGCGTAGCTGTAGTCAGTAGCAGAAACAGTCCAAACTGCAATAATATTCGGCGAAGAGTAAGCCCGGATCACAAATGAAGGATCAAGATTTATCCTTTCGCCGAATAGATAATGCATGTTTTGATTAAAAATTATCACCTTAAGGTGAGACAATCTTGGCAGAAGAGGCAAGAAGGTTTCCGGAATAATAACAACATCCAGCAAAGGATTAAGTTTGTCAAAGGAAAAGCCTTGATTCCCGATGGTGCGGAAATTCAATTCAGTTGCAGGAAACCAAGAAGGACGAAAATCAGAAGTTCCCTGTACTATACAAACAGAATAACCAAGCCCAGATATAATTGATGCAACTGTATAAATCTGCTTTACTCCCCCAACGGGTCTATCAACGTCTTGCTGCAAAATAAACCAAAATCTGAATTGACTCACTTTCAGCAGGCAGCATGGTAGTATTCTAATTCAAAGTTTACTAGGAATGAAAGATCTTCTTGAGAAAGGGGCAAGAGGCTCTGAAAGAGTTGAACCTGATCATTGGTGGGATAAACAACATTCACTAGTCTTAAGACAAACTCCACGCTGGGCACAATCATTTGTATTGGGGTTAGTATTGCTATCAGGAGGAGCAATTATAGCTAGTTGCATCATTAAAATTGACGAAGTAATAAGCGTAGAGGGCATTTTAAAACCAACAAGCGGGACAATTACAGTTAAATCTCCGACAGGTGGATTGATCAAAGATGTTTTTGCAAGTGATGGTGATAGTGTCAAGAAAAACGAGGTTCTCATAAGTTTCGACACACGACAAGCCAAGAGAGAATTGCTACGCCTCAACACACAATTGAAAGAAAATAAAGTGACTTATGAAAGCCAAGTGAGAGCAACTGAAGAAAGAATAGATACAGTGGAAAGAAAATACAATACCAATATGACTATCCTAAAACGCATGAAGTATCTGTTAGAAGTAGGAGCCGTTGACGAAAATAGCGTACTCTCGCAAGACGATCTCACGTTAGAACTCGAAGAGCAAAAATTGCAATTAGTAGAAAACCTTCTTCAATTAAAAAGCCAACACATACAAAGAGAAGAAGAATTGCAATCTAGAATCTACTCGAATGAAATAAAAATTCAATACGATACCGTTAAGTCACCAATAGGAGGTGTAGTATTTGACTCAGCGGCAAGTATTAAGGGTGTACTGGGGGCAGGCGAGGATATATTGAAAATTGTCCCACAGGATAAGTTAATAGCAGATGTATCGGTAACAAATAAAGATATCGGATACATCAAAAAAGGACAACGCGCAAATGTAAGAGTCCAAGCATTTGATTACACAGAATTTGGAGATTTAAAGGGAAAAATAACTTCTATAGGAGCCGACGTCATGCCTCCTGATTCAGAGAATAGACTTTATAGATATCCAGTGAAAATCGAATTAGAGTCGAATTACTTATCAAATAATGGTCTTGAAGTTCCTGTCATTTCAGGAATGGCAATAACTGCCAATATAAAGCTAAGAGATAAAAGATTAATATCGATAGTAAGCGACATTTTTAGCGACAATAGAGATGCTCTTAATCAATTGAGACAGTAATTATAGGCATTATGAACAAATCACACAGTATTGTTTGGTTCGAGTGGTTCACCAAGCAAAAGGAACAGGTTTTTGAGTTCGATACAAAAAATATCTGGGGATTGGCATTAAGGAATGGAATAGCACCAACGATTTTCAAAAAATGGTTGCGTGAAGAAATTTGCAAAGAAATAACAGATCATTCCTTCGATATTAAAGAAATTCAGTCAATAGAAAATCAGTGGGTAAGCCAAAAAAAAATAACAACAGAAAAATTTTCAAGGAGTCGTGCGCTGATCTTAGCAAGATGCAGAATGTCAGAAGAAAATTTTTCACAATATTGTATTAACGAGTTGAAAGCAATTAAATGGGCACAAGAAAAGTGGTCTCGCAATGTAGAACAAATTTACCTAGAAACAAAAGATAAATATGACGAAGTAAAACTGCAAATGATTACGATACCACTAATCGAAAAAGGATTGACATTAGAGATTTACCAACAGCTAAAAGAAGAAGAAATTGATTTTTCCGAAGTCGGGACAATAAATTCTGTGATTAGGTATCAATCACAACCTGAAGGGACATGGTACAAAAGAACAAATTTAAGAAAAGAGATCTACCAAATAATTAGCAGCATGAATCAAGGAAATCTCAGTGCACCAAGTAGGGTAAATAACAGCTACACAATCATCAAACTATGCGAAACGCGAGGATCCAAACTAAGCGACGAGATAAGAAATCGAATAATAAATGAACAAATGAATAGTTTTATTGACTATGGGGTTGAAAAACTCTTGGATCATTCAAGCATGTAGAGAGAAGAGAAATGACAATGATAGGATAGGCAAAACACTAAGCCAAAATTGGAAAGCCAAAAAGAGCTCATGTTGACCGGGCTGGTACAGATTGAGCCGTTTAGTAAACTTTCAAAAGATGGAAGAGAGCTATTAAAACGTGACTTGAGGTGGGAGAAATACAAAATTGGTGAAAGAATTTATAGGCAAGACGAAATGCCTAATAATGTGAATTTAATTATGAATGGTGAAGCAAGACTGCTGGCTGAATCATTTAAAGATAAATCACTAATAACGCTCAAAAAGATTGGAGAAGGTTCTCTAATTGGTTGGGCAGGATTACTCCGAGGCGAGGCATGTGAAACCGTTCAGGCAAGTAAAGATGTTGAGTCAATAAGTATTCCTAGTGAAGTATTTGTAAGATTAATACTAACGGAGGCTAATTTCAGGGAATATTTCAGCACAAAGTCAAATATCCATGAGTCATGGATTGTATTCAAAGCCTACCTCGAGCAATTTCCGTATCAAAATACTAAGCTCGATGAAATCGTAATGAATGCATGCTCCTTGGCAAAAATAATGACAAATGAAGATGAATACACCGAAGATTTTGACTATATATTGAGCACTGCACAATATAATAATGAGGCCGGAAGTCGGGTGTCTAAAAACACAAACTTAGTGAATAAAAGTGGCTTTGTGTTTGAAAAGAGAATAATTAAAATCGATAAGAATTGGAAAGAGAGTTATATCAGGAATAGCGCAGACAATGCAGTAAATAATTCAAAGAAGAACACGAAAGATTTGCTTAATGTTGGAAATAAAGACTTATTTGAACTCGGTATCTTAGAAGCTGACAGCTTAACTGATAAAGATCAATATCCCATTCTTAAAGGTAGGGGAATGGTTGAAGAGGGAATAGCTTTAGTAGAAATGGTAGCTCGGAGACTCGATCTACCAATGAGGAAAGAACTATGCAAAAAATTTCTACAACAACAAGAGAAAAGAGGCAAAAGTCTTGGAATAGAAAACTTGGGTAGTCTATGTGAAGGAATTGGATGTTTGACTCAAATTGGAGTAATTGTACCTGAACATCTAAGATCTGTAGATTTTCCTGCAATCGAAATCAACGAAAATTATTGCCGGGTTCATTGGGCTTTTAAAAATGGACAACTAATAAGTTCTGACTCCAAATTAGGATTAGTTAAAGAGAAGATTGAAGACAGAGAGAAGGGGAAAAACGTCAGATTGCTTATTCTCAAAAAGTCTCCATCCGCAGCTAACAATACTTTTGGCTGGAAATGGTTTATACCTCTTATAATTAAATATAAATGGGCATTGATACTCGTTTTTGCAGCGACAATGGTATCGCAATTAATGAATCTAGCAATTCCCCTGCTTCTTCAACAAATTATTGATAAAGTATTAAGTCAAGGCAATACAAGCACGTTAAATGTCTTAGGCGGCACTATGATCATACTTGCTTTATGTTCTGGATTATTAACTGCTTTTAGACAATTTATATTTGTCGATACAACAGATCGGATGGATTTGACATTAGGAAGTTCTGTGATTGATAGATTATTGTCACTACCTTTAAGATACTTTGAAAAAAGACCTGTTGGGGAATTGAGTCAAAGGTTAGGTGAGCTAAACAACATTAGAGGATTTTTAACAGGGACGGCATTAATAAGCGTAATGAATGTCTTGTTTGCGCTGATGTACTTAGTCGTGATGATTATTTATAGCCCACTTCTAACAGCAGTGGCGTTATCTACGTTTCCAATTTATGCGATCATGATCTTCGTTATATCTCCAATATTTAAAAGCATGATACGCAAAAAAGCAGTTGCACAAGCAAGAACACAGTCACACTTAATTGAAATTCTGACTGGAATTCAAACAGTTAAAGCGCAGAATTCTCAACTAACCTCAAGGTGGAAGTGGCAGGACAGATATAAGGATTTTGTGAATCAGGGATTTAGGGCTGTAACTGTCGGTACTTTTACATCTCAAACTGGAAGTTTCTTGACTCAGTTAAGTGGATTGATGATTATTTGGGTAGGCATGATTGAGATATTAAATGGCAATCTTTCATTAGGTCAACTAATCGCATTCAGAATCATCTCTAGCAACGTTACAGGTCCCTTATTACAGCTGTCGACACTGTGGCAAGGCTTTCAGGGAGTTCAACTTTCAATGGAGAGATTAGGTGATATTTTAAACCAAGTACCTGAACAAACAGTAGAGGAGACGTCACAAGTAGCACTTCCACCTATACAAGGAAATATCCAATACGAAGATGTGAGCTTTAGGTTTGGGGAATCAGGGCCATATCAAATCAACAATGTTAATTTGAGAGTAAATTCTGGAGAGTTCATTGGAATTGTAGGACAAAGTGGTAGTGGTAAAAGTACTTTGATGAAGCTATTACCAAGATTATATAGAATTGATAAGGGTAGAATTTTTATCGATGGTTACGACATTCAAAAAGTTGAATTATCTTCGTTAAGAAGGCAGATAGGAATGGTTCCCCAGGATTCTCTTCTCTTTGAAGGTACAGTAGCAGAAAATATTTCTCTTAATGATCCAACAGCTGATGACATAAGCATTATCAGAGCGGCAACCATAGCTTGTGCACACGAATTTATAATGGAACTACCACAAGGTTATGCTACAAGAGTTGCTGAGAGAGGTAGCAATTTAAGTGGTGGACAAAGACAGCGTATCGCGATTGCTAGAACGATTCTAGACAATCCAAAAATGTTAATTATGGATGAAGCAACTAGTGCACTAGATTACGAAACAGAAAGGATGGTTTGCATTAACATTCAAGAATGGGCAAAAGAAAAAACTGTACTCTTTATTACCCATAGACTAAACACTATTAAATCAGCTGATAAGATTGTGCTTATGAATAAAGGTATAATAGCAGAAACCGGATCACATGATGAATTAATCCGCCAAAATGGAAGATATAAAGTATTATTTGAGCAACAAGGAATTGCAGAAGGCATATGAATCAAATAAAAGTTGTTCTAGAAAATTTATCCTTTAAGTATTTGTTTACATCATGTCTAACATCCAAATTTAACCCATTCCACCTAAAAAAGATTGCAAGGATTTCATTTTCTAATGAAGAATTTTTACGGCAGAGTGTTTCGAGAGATTCTGAAATAAGACGTATGACGTCCTCCCGACTAAAGCGTTCGAAAGTAAACCATTTTGGCATAAAGAGACGGTCCTGATGGATAGCATTTCTCGCTGCTATTTCTTTTTCGTCAATTGCAGCTAAATTGACTTGTTTTGCAAACTTAGTATGCAAATAAGGCAAAAGCTTGAGATCAGCCTGAGAATGTTTAATCAGTATATCCTTGCACTGATCAATAACCGAGGTGTCAGACTTTTTTGCACCGGAAAGAGTGACAGGATTGTGTAAAAGATTAGAAAAAGGATTGATCAAAGGCGACGACAGACCATAGATACGTTCAATGCAAATCAAAGATGCTTGAATATACAATGAATTGATTAGTACATTAACATCACTTAAGCCAGAAAGAGCGCACTCAAACAAGTCTTTTTCACTATAGCCTGACAAAAGAAAATCTACGGTTTCAACATTAGTATTTTGATTGATCTCTATATTATTTGATAATGATAGTGCAGCCAGCCTACGAGCAATGCCATTACTCTCCCTTATCAAGGAAGAAGACAAAAGGCGATCAACAAAAATAGAAAAGTCTAATTTGGTTGATTCAAGGGATTGTGTAACGTCAATCAAATGAGAATCA
>QCSL01000020.1 GCA_003209165.1 Synechococcus sp. AG-670-B23
CTTTACGAACCCTGCTTTACCGCCCTCGCCCAGGGGGGTTGGGTTCACCGGAATACTCTCGTGGTGTGTGAACACCGCAACAACTTGAACCCCATGCCGAACTCAGGCTGGACAGTTCTGGATCACCGCCGATATGGCATCAGCAGTGTGCTGATGCTCAGCCCCCCAGAGCGCTGCCACCACGACGGTACTGGTTCCATGCCGCCACGAACAAACCCATCAGCGTGACGGGGATCAGACCAAGAACGATGCCGCATAGCAGAGGTTCAATCATTGCGTCGCGTCAGCAATCAGAATTGAGCAGAATTCTCTCATTGGAACTCCAGGTCTGTGGTCCAGCGGTCACAAATTGCGGCCGAATCGGCATCAGCTGATGCAAATGATTCGAGCGATCGGGGTCGCGGCCTGATCGCCGCGCTTGTGGTGTCGGCTGCCACGGCTTGCGTGGTGCTGGTTCTCTGGGTTTTAGGGAGCGCCCAGCAAGATCCTTACATCAAGGCCAGCCTTGAATTGCAAGGGGGGGTTGACCATGGCGGCCAGCTGTTCCGGATCAATTGCGCCGGCTGTCATGGCCTTGCCGGCCAGGGGTTGGTTGGACCTCAGCTGCAGGGCGTCAGCAACCACCTGAAAGACCCAGTCCTGGTGCACCAGATCATCAGTGGCGAAACACCACCCATGCCGAGTTTTGAGATGGAACCACAATCGATGGCCGACCTGCTGGCCTATCTGCACACTCTCAGCTGAGCAGCCGCCTTGAATGCCATCGTCGTGCTGGTGGAGCCTGCCGGCCCTCTGAACATCGGAAGCGTGGCCAGGCTCTGCGCCAATTTCGGGGTAAGCGAACTGCGGCTGGTAGCCCCCCGCTGTGACCATCTCAGCGAGCAGGCCATGCAGATGGCTGTGCATGGGCAAGCGCTGCTTCAGGCTGCCGTGGTGGTTCCCGACCTGCTGACGGCCATCAACGACTGCCGCCGCACAGTGGGCAGTTGCGGACGCCTGGACCATGGTGAGATTCCCCTGCAAACACCCGAGCAGGCCCTGGGCTGGTTGCTGGCTAGTGATGGCAACAGCCCCAGCGCCGATACCCCCAAGGCCCTGGTATTCGGGCGGGAAGACCGCGGACTCAGCAACAATGAGCTGCGGCTCTGCCAGCGGGTTCTCTGCCTGCAAAGCGGGGAGGCCTATCCCTCTTTGAATCTGTCCCACGCCGTGGCTGTGGTGCTGCATGAGTTGGCCCGCCTCAACAGCGGGACAACCGAAACCCGCAGCATCGAGCCCCCATCACCGGACCCAGTGGCCGCCAAGGCACTTTCAGCCTTTCTGGACGACGCAACGGACCTGCTGCTGGATGCCGGTTTCCTTATGGAGCACACCGCCGCCGCACGCATGGCCAAGGTGCGGGATCTGCTGCAACGGGCCACGGTGCGCGCCGAAGAAGTTGCTCTACTGCGAGGAATGGTGCGCCAACTGCGCTGGGCCATCCGCGTCAACCGCCCCTAATCTCAGCCGAACAGTCACGGCTGAAAGGTTGAGCAGCAGTCGTTCGTCACGTCGCTCCACCGGCTGGAGAGGCCCGGCCCAGCTCATCTTGCGGCTGGTCTTGATGGGGGTGGGTCTGGGGCTCCTCACGGGAAGCGGCCTACGGCTACTGGCCCCCCACGTTCAAGAACAGGAGATATCACTGCCCAGCTGGATGGCGGATCAAGCGCTGATCACCACGCTGCTCGGTGACGCCGTGGACCCGCCCAGCGCTAAGGACGCAGCGGTGGAGGACAACGATCCACCTGCCATGGCAAAGGGCCTGAAGCAGGCAAAGTTTGCCCCCAGACAGGAAATCAAGGCGCTGTCTGAGCGCTGGGTGGAGCTCTCCACGCAACAGAGCGATCTGAAGGCCAGCGCTTACATGCTGATCCTGGACGACGGACGCTTTGCGGCCATGCAGGCCGAGCGCCCGATGGCCGCCGCCAGTTCAATCAAGACGCCGATCCTGCTCGCGGCGCTGGAGCTGCTGGATCAGGGAACGCTTCAGTGGAACGAACCCCTCACGCTGACCGAGGAGCTGGTGGGTGGAGGCGCCGGTTGGATGGCCTCCCGACCGCTGGGCAGCCGCTTCCCCACCCACGAGGTGGCCACGGAAATGATCCGAGTGAGCGACAACTCCGCCACCAACCTTTTGATTGCCCGTGCAGGGGGAATGGACGCGATCAATGCCCGCTTTCAGGAGCTGGACCTCCCCTCCACCATGGTGAACAACTGGCTGCCGGATCTCGACGGAACCAACACCACCAGTGCCCGGGATCTGAGCCGGGCCATTGCGTTGGTGGATAGCGGTGAGGTGCTGGCTCCCCGCAGCCGTGATCTGTTTCGCGAGGTGATGGGGACGTCGGTCACGAACACCCTTCTCCCAATGGGCTTGATGCGCGGCCTCGGTGGCGCACAGGGCGCGCCAGAAGACAGCCTGGCCCGCAAGGGATACCGCGTCTACAACAAAACCGGTGACATCGGCATCGCCTACGCAGATGCCGGGCTAATCGAACTGCCGGACGGCCGACGTGCTGTGGCGGGATTTCTTGTGGAGGGCCCCTTCAACGACCCCCGATCCACCGAACTGATCCGTCAGCTCGCCGCCGTAATGGCACCTCACCTCCAACCCATCCCTGTCAAGCCCAAACCATGAAGCTCGCCCCTCTGTTGCCTGCTGCCTGGCTGGCTATGGCGGCAATACCCGGCGCTGCTGAGGTGATTGAGCGTCAGCAGAGCGTCCGCCCCTTACCTGGATCCCTTAACAGTGTGTTGATGGTGAACGACAACAATCCCGAACTCATTGAGGACGAGGGGATCCTGATCTCGACCTTCCCGGATGGAGAAGAGGCGTCTGTTCCCGTTTTGTTGAACGGCCGCTTTGACCTGTTCAGCCACCACGTTTATGCCGGTAATGCGGAGGGCAGCCCCAGCTCAACCCTGTGGCTGGCAGTGCTGGCGGCTCCGCTGGGGGACACTCCGGTGACCCTGCAGCTGCTCTCGGGAAGCACCTCGCTCTCGCAGGCCACAGAACCCGGCCAGACCAATGCCCCCTTCCTGCCCTTGCCGAGCCTGATGCCGGAGAGCACCGAGGTGGTGGCGGCAGGGCCAGGCAGCCGCGTTGCCGGAGATCTTTTGGCCGGTCGAAGCGCAGCAGAACTCGCCAAACGCCACTGGACCCTGGCTCCAGGCTCACCGACACAGCTGTTGCTGTTGCCCATACCCGTGGCCGGTCTTGACCCCCTGCTCAACGGCCGCAACATGCAACTGCGCTTCCAAAGCTCCGGCCCCGTTGCCATGGCCACCCTGGCCGCCCATGGCAATGACGGGAAGGCTCCAAGCGATCAGCACTGGCTGCAGCTGCTGAAGGACCAGCACATGAGCAGCAAGGAGCACCAACCAACCCCACGGGGTAGCAATGGCAAGATCATTTATTCCCGGGTGAGCGGTGTTCAGATCGGCAGCAGCTGGCGAGCACGCATCACCGACCCGGACAGCCCGGTGCTGGCTGCACCCAAGACCCCCATCTCCTGGCCGATCAGCAGCTTGGAGCGCGGCACCCTCGCCACCAACCAGGTGCAAACCGCTGAACTCAAAAGCTTTTATCCCGGCACCGCCTGGGCAGCCCATGGCAACTACGGCGTGGAATACGACCTCACCCTGCCGCTGAAGAACACTGGCTCAGCCGCGGTGACGCTGCAGTTATCGCTGGATTCGCCCCTCAAAGGCAACAGCCAACCCTCCTTCCTGCGCTTCCGCAATGACCTCAATGGCCCGGTGATGTTCCGCGGGCCTGTGCAGACCAAGGGTTTGGAGAATCTAGAGGGTGTTCCCCAGGGACGCCAAACCCAGCACCTGGTGTTACGCCAAGGGCAGCAGGGGCCATCCTTGGGGCAGCTGATGCTCAAGCCAGGGGAAGAAAAGCAAGTGCGCGTTCGCTTGGTCTATCCCGCTGATGCCACACCACCGCAGGTCATCACCGTGCAGCCTGTGAAACAATCCTGAGCACGCCAAGAGAATTGCTCGTGACTGCACCCCGGAAGCGCAGGGTCTTCCCCTTCACTGCAGTGATCGGTCAAGAGGAGATGAAGCTTGCTCTGCTTCTCAACGTGATCGATCCGCGCATCGGCGGCGTGATGATCATGGGGGACCGCGGCACCGGCAAATCCACCACGATCCGTGCCCTAGCTGATCTGCTGCCGGACATCGAAGTGGTGGCAGGCGATCCCTACAACAGCTCGTCCACCGATCCCGACCTGCAGAGCAGTGAGGTGCGCGAGCGGATGCAAAACGGGGAAACCCTGAGCACAGAACCGCGGCAGGTGCCGATGGTGGACCTACCTCTGGGTGCGACGGAAGACCGCCTCTGCGGCACCATCGACATCGAAAAAGCCCTGAGCGAAGGCGTACGCGCCTTTGAGCCCGGCCTGTTGGCCAAGGCCAACCGTGGCGTTCTGTATGTGGATGAGGTGAACCTGCTCGACGACCACCTCGTCGACGTGTTGCTCGACTCCGCCGCCTCCGGCTGGAACACGGTGGAACGGGAAGGCGTCTCCGTGCGCCACCCCGCTCGTTTCGTGTTGATCGGTTCAGGCAACCCTGAGGAAGGGGAACTCCGCCCCCAGCTGCTCGACCGCTTCGGCATGAGCGTGGAAGTGCGCACCGTGCGAGATCCGGAGCTTCGGGTGCAGGTGGTGGACCAGCGAACCGCCTTCGACAGCGATCCTGATGGCTTCAGCACCGCCGTGGAGGGAAATCAAAACGCCCTGCAACAACGGGTGGTGGAGGCCCAGCAACGTCTTGACCAGGTGACCATCGATGAAGACCTGCGCCTGCGCATTTCCGCCCTCTGCGGCGAGCTGGATGTGGATGGCCTGCGTGGTGACATCGTCACCAACCGTGCCGCCCGGGCCCTGGCCGCCTTCGATGGACGCACGGAAGTGAGCGAAGAAGACGTGGCCCGCGTAGCCTCGTGCTGCCTGAGGCACCGTCTGCGCAAGGACCCCCTGGAGCAGGTGGATTCTGGAGACCGTGTGGTGAAGGTGTTCTGCAAGGTGTTTGAGCGCAGCGAGAGCAGCGACCACGCTGATTTCGAACTAGCCCTTGCCGCCTGATCCCCCACAATCAGCCCATGCGGATCCTTGGCATCGACCCGGGCCTCGCCCGGGTGGGCTACGGGGTGATCGACATCCAGGACGGATGCCAGAGCATGCTCGATTGCGGCATCATCCAGACCGATTCCGGTCGCTCCGATGGTGACCGCATGGTCGAGATCGCTGGCGACCTGCGCCAGCTCATCCGGATCTGGCGCCCGGAACTCGCGGCTGTGGAGAAGTTTTTCTTCTACCGATCAAGCAACACCATCAACGTGGTTCAAGCGCGCGGCGTGGTGGTGATGACTCTGGCCCGCTTCAAGATCCCAATGGTGGAGTTCCCTCCCATGCAGATCAAACTCACCGTGGCGGGCTTCGGCCATGCCGAGAAAGATGAGGTGCTAGAGGCGGTGATGCGGGAGTTGAACCTGGAGGAACCGCCCCGACCGGATGATGCGGCCGATGCCCTGGCAGTGGCGCTGACGGCCTGGTTGCAGCGATGAGCTCCAAGCAGACGCTGCGCCGTCACTTCCGAGCCCAGCGTGATCTGAAAGAGGCGGCCACCCAATCCATCCAGAACGCCGTGGTGGAGCTGATCGGCCGGTCCAACTGCGCCAACCGCCAAGTGGGGATCTACTGGCCCCTTCGGGGAGAGGCAGATTTACGGCCACTGCGGGATGGTCCCCATCCGCCGCTGGCCTTGCCGGTGGCCGATGGCAGCGGCGGACTCATCTACCGGAGCTGGAGTGAAGACCCGCTTCAGCCTGATGGCTGCGGCATTCCAGCTCCCACCAAGGGAGACGCTCTAAAGCCTTATCAGCTGGCACTACTGCTTGTGCCGGCCCTGGCGGTGGACGGCGCTGGGATCCGTCTGGGCTACGGCGGTGGGTACTACGACCGGCTAAGGGCTGATCCGGCCTGGGCTGCCGTACCCGCCTGGGTGGTGCTGCCCTCAGCCTGCATCGCCACCGAACCCTTGCCCCGAGAGTCATGGGATGTGCCGTTTACGGGCTGGATCACGGAGCAGGGTGCTGGTCGGCCCGCCTGAGTGGCCGCATCATGAGCACCATTGATCACGCATCCATGCTGCGTCTGCTGGCTCCACTGGTTCTGCTTAGTTCAGTGCTGCACAACGCGGTGCTAGCTCCCGCCAAAGCCCATCAGATCGAAAGCGCTCTGCACTATCTCGATGGCGATCTGCAACTGAGCAGCAGATTTTCCAACGGTGAACCCACCCAAGGGGCCGTTGTGCGTTTGCTCAATGCCGATGGCACTCCAGCGCAGGATTTAGGCCGCACCGATGCAGAGGGACGCCTCAGCCTCGATCTCAGCAGCGTGGACAACGGCACCGTCGATCTCCAGGTGGACGGTGGACCAGGCCACCGCGACTACCTCGAACTCCCTGTTCAAGACGGCGAAGTGGATCTCAACGAGGTGGTCGTGTTCCCTTTCAGCCTGGTGATGGTGGGGCTGCTGGTTAGCGTGCGACGTCAAAACGACTGAGCCCACCATGGCCACCAGCACCGGCAGTGATTCCCTCGACCGGATGGTGGAGCGCTTGGGCGGCACCGCCGATCCAAAACGCCGCTATGAATATGTTCTTTGGCTGGCAAAGAAGCTCGCTCCCATGCCGGCCGAGGAGCAGACCGACGACATAAAAGTGAAGGGATGTGTGTCGCAGGTGTTTGTGCGGGGCGCCCTCGATGACGGGGTGATGCGCTGGCAGGGCGACTCCGATGCGTTAATCACCAAAGGGCTGTTGGCTTTGTTGATCCAGGGTATGGATGGATTGACCCCGGCCCAGGTGCAAGCGGTGGACCCGGCCTTCATTGCAGCAACAGGTTTGCAGGCCAGCTTGACGCCCTCCCGCGCCAATGGCTTCCTCAACATTCTTCTGGCCATGCAAGAGCAGGCCCGCCAGCTGGAGAGCTGATTAGGAAGGGAATTGATGCGTAATCACGTCAATACATAGAGTCGCTCGCAATCGTTCGAACACGGATCACAAGGGATGGCAGAAAAGGTCGGCGTGGGTCTGCTGGGGCTGGGCACGGTTGGTGGCGGAGTGGCTTCGATCCTCCAGAGCCCCAGCGAACGCCACCCGCTGGTCTCTGAACTAGAGCTGATCCGTGTTGCTGTCCGCGATCTGAATCGTCCCCGGCCCGTGGCCTTGGACGAGCACCTGCTGACCACCGATCCATCGGCGGTGATCCAGGACCCGGCGGTGGACGTGGTGGTGGAGGTGATCGGTGGTCTGGAGCCCGCCCGCAGCCTGATTCTCCAAACGATTGCAGCCGGCAAATCCGTTGTGACCGCCAACAAGGCCGTAATCGCACGCCACGGACAGGAAATCGCTGAAGCCGCCGCCGCCGCCGGGGTGTATGTGCTGATCGAAGCCGCCGTTGGTGGCGGCATTCCCATCATTGAGCCGCTGAAGCAGTCCCTGGGCGGCAACCGCATCAACCGAGTCAGCGGAATCATCAACGGCACCACCAATTACATTCTCACCCGCATGGCTGAGGAGGGTGCCGCCTATGACGCGGTCCTCAGGGATGCCCAGGAGCTGGGCTACGCCGAAGCCGATCCGGCAGCGGATGTGGATGGCCTCGATGCGGCAGACAAGATCGCAATCCTGGCCACCCTGGCCTTCGGCGGCAGTGTGGACCGCGCCGCGGTTCCCACCGATGGCATCAGTGGCTTGCAAGGGGTGGATGTTGATTACGCCAACCAGCTGGGTTATGGAGTGAAGCTGCTTGCGGTGGCCGAGCGCATGGCCGACAGTGCCGATCCCCTGCCGCTTTCCTTGCGCGTGCAGCCCACGCTGGTGCCAAAGGACCACCCCCTGGCAGGCGTGAACGGCGTCAACAACGCCATCCTTGTAGAAGGTGACCCGATCGGTCGGGTGATGTTTTACGGCCCCGGCGCGGGTGCCGGCCCGACCGCCTCTGCTGTAGTGGCCGACATCCTCAACATTGCTGGTATCCGTCAGGCCAGTGACGGGCCCGGCAATGTGGACCCCCTGCTAGCTGCAAGCAGCTGGCGGCCCTGCTCACTCGTCGATTCAGGCGAGATTCGCCAACGCCACTATGTGCGTTTCAAAACAAAAGATGCCCCTGGCGTGATCGGCAAAATGGGCGGTTGCTTCGGTCAACGCAACGTGTCGATCCAGTCGATTGTGCAATTCAATGCCAGTGACGCCGGCGCCGAGATCGTTGTAATTACCCATGAGGTGAGCCAACGCCAGATGAATGAAGCACTGGATGCCATCAAGGCGCTGCCGGAAGTTTCAGGTCTGGCCGCTCACCTCGGCTGCCTCTAGGGGGGCTCCACCCCTGGCGGATGGCCCCGGGCATGCGTCAGAATGTCAAAATCTTTCACATCACAGGTCTGAATTTTCGGATTTGTGCACGAAACGGTTCATGCAGAACCTCACTCGTTCGATACCGGTCCAAGGCTGCTCCCTAGAGGAGGGGGTTAATCCGATGTCTGTTCACCAGGGTGACTGCGTCAATCTCTACAGTGATAACGACACCTATCAAGTGATCGGCGTGGATGGAGAGCACAAAAGGTGCTGGGTTCGCCGCTGGCCATTGCAGAGCAACGAAGGGTCACCGGTGTTCGAAATCTCTTTGGAGAGGATTCGCCAGGTCGGATAACTCGCTGTTAAATGGGCCGAGCTATTGATGTTTTAGGCCCGTTGAAGCGCATCAATCGCCCCACGAGATGGACGTGCGGTGGCGTGGTCATGGCTCTTTCTCTGGCCTTAACCCAGATGGGGTGTCAGGCACCGCCCCCCACCAGCCGCATCACGGTTGCCTCAGCGGGACGGATCAGCTCCCTGGATCCAGCCCAAGCCAGCACCCTCAGTGCCACACAGCTCATCAGCGCCCTGGGCGATCCGCTCTATCGCCTCAAGCGTGATGGCTCCCTGGAACCTCGGCTGGCGGCATCAGCTCCCGTTCTGAGTCATGCCGGCCGCACCGTCACGATTCCACTGCGCACAGATGTGCGTTTTCACGATGGAACGCCTTTCAACGCCGCAGCCATGGCCTTCAGCCTGCGGCGCTTCCTCAACATCGGAACCCTCAGCTATGTGGTTGGCGATCGCATCGCATCGGTGGAGGAAGCCGACACCCACACTCTGCGGCTGCGCCTCAGTCGCCCCTCCACATCCCTGCAGGGCTTGCTGACCTCGATCAACCTCACCCCTATTTCACCAAAGGCCTACAGCAGCCACCAAAACCGTTTTCTGCACGACCGCTTTGTTGGAACAGGCCCTTACAAGCTGATCCGCTTCAGCGAACATCAGCAACGGCTGGAGCCCTTTGCCCAGTATTGGGGAGACGCACCGCGTAACAACGGCCTGGATCTGATCACACTGAGCAACTCCACGGCGCTGTACGGGGCTTTGCGCAGTGGCGAGGTGGATCTGCTCCTCTCCGCCTCCATCGACGAAGACCAGCGTCGCACCCTGCATGAACGCGCGATCGCAGGAGATCTGCACGAGTCTGTAGGTCCAGCGATGGAGATCGGCTACATCACCCTGCTGAGCAGCCAGGAACCGTTCCAGGACCCCAAGCTCAGACGCGCCCTGGCCGTCAGCCTCAACCGAATGGAGATCAGTGAACGGGTGAGCTACGGACTACGCCGTCCGCTGCGGGCGCTTGTGCCCCCCAGTCTTACCGGCGGAGCCCTCGCTCCATGGCCCGAACACAACCCCGAGCAGGCCCGCGAGCTGCTCAAGGCAGCTGGCTACTGCAACGGCAGTCCCCTCCGCTTTCCGCTCACCTTCCGCTCCAATGTGCCTGCCGACAAACTGCTGGCCCTCACCTGGCAGGCCCAGGTGCAACGGGACCTCTCCGACTGCCTGGTGTTGGATCTGGATGGTGTTGAGTCCACAACCATCTACCGCCAGCTCGGGGAGGGTGCCTTCAAAGCCGTGATGCTTGATTGGCGAGGCAGTTACCCCGATCCGCAGGCATATTTGACACCGCTATTGAGCTGCACCTCGGAGAAGGGCGACACCTGCGTTGATGGAGAAGCAGCGATCAGCGGCAGCTTCTGGAGTGCCCCAGGTTTGCAGAGCGCCCTCCTGGAATCCGACACCCTGAGGGGGGACGCCCGCCGAACCGCCCTGAATCGCGTGGACCATCTCTCCGCCCAAGGTGCCGCCTACATCCCCGTCTGGCTGGATTCGCCCCGGGCCTGGGCCCAACTACACCTCAGCCCACCACAATTTGACGGCAGTGGTCAGTTGATGCTCGCCGAGCTGGAGCGCCGCTTCGAAGAAGTGACAAGCAACTGATGGGACGCACCCAAGACCTCGCCCGCTACATCGCCACCCGCATTGCCCTAGCGCCACTGATGTTGTGGCTGATCGCCAGCCTGGTCTTCCTGTTACTACGCGTCGCCCCTGGGGATCCCGTGGATGCGGTGCTCGGCAGCCGGGCGCCCGCCGCCGCCAAAGCCGCCATGCGCACTCGGCTTGGCCTGGATCAGTCGTTGCTTGATCAGTACCTCAGCTATCTCAACGGTTTGATCCACGGAGATCTGGGGCAGGCCCTAATCAACCAGGAGCCTGTACGAACCATTATTAGCAAAACCCTGCCCGCCAGCCTGGAACTGAGCGTCATTGCCCTAGTCGTGGCTGCTGTGGTCGGGCTGAGCATCGGCTTCAGCGGCATCGCCCGGCCCGAGGGAAAGATTGATCTGGGCGGTCGGCTTTACGGACTAGGCACCTATGCACTGCCGCCCTTCTGGGTGGCCATGCTGGTGCAGCTGGTTTTCGCCGTCAGCCTGGGCTGGCTGCCAGTGGGTGGACGATTCCCACCCAGCCTTCTCCCTCCCGAGGGAAGCGGATTCTTCCTTCTGGATAGTGCAGTACATAACAATTGGGCTGCCTTCCGAGGCACCGTGCGTCACTTGATCTTGCCCGCAGGAACCCTGGCCCTGCTCCTCAGCGGCACCTTCACAACAGCCTTGCGTCTGAACCTGCGACGCACCCTGCGCGGCGACTACGTGGAAGCGGCGCGCAGCCGCGGCCTAAGTGAGCGCCAGGTGGTCCTGCGCCACGGGCTGCCCAATGCTTTGTTGCCGGTGCTCACCATCGCTGGCATCACCGTGGCCTCCTTGATCGGTGGGGCCCTGCTGATCGAGGTCACCTTTTCCTGGCCAGGCATCGCCCTGCGGCTGCAGGAAGCCATCAACCAAAGGGACTACCCCGTCGTTCAAGGAATAGTGGTATTGATCGCCGCCTTGGTGGTGCTGGTGAGTGTTGCCGTTGACCTGCTGGTCGCCGCCCTCGATCCGAGGGTGCGCTACTAATCCATGAGCTGCAGGGCCTGACGACGGCCCAAGCGATGCCACCGCGTCTTGGAGCTGGCCTCCATCAGGTGGACGGCCTCGTTGCGGGGGGGCTCGGAGCTCAGGGAATCGAGGAAATGGATGACCTCATGGGCAATCACCCGTTGAACGCTGAGTGGATTGACCCCCACCAACTCCTCTCCAAGCCGGAAGAGGTCGTCCCCCTCTGAGGCCTTCCCCTGGCCATCCACACGAATCGGCGAAAAGTGACTGGCCCCCTCAACCACCACCACCCGACAGGCGGGATGCTCCGCCAATCCAGCCAAAAGACCCAGCTGCTCGTCTAACGGAGGAGTAATCAGATCGAGCGTCCCACCGACCATAAGCAGGGGAAGCGGCACCGCTTGACTGGAGCGGTGCGGCCAGATCAAACCGCCAAAGCTGTTGAGCCCCACCACCGCCCGAGCCGGCGGAGAAATCGCTTTGCCCTCGAGGACGCGGCCTGCCGCGAGTTCGCACTGAAGCAATTCCGAGAGGTTGGTAAGGGGCAGACCCGCGAGCGCTCCTTCACAGCGCTGCTCGATCCCGAGCACCAGCTCCGCCCCACTGGCCAAGAGAGCCGTTAAGGCACCCAGGGAATGCCCCATCAACACCACCTCGTCGCCGGGGATGTTCAACTCGCCCCGGCGTTGCGCGTCGAGCACCGCCGCAAGGTCTGCCAACCGCTGCTGGAGTGCTGCGACACCATCGAATGGTTGACTCCCCTCGAGCAAACCCTTAACGGCGGCGGCATCGCTGCCTGGATGCTCAAGCACCGCCACGGGCCAGCCAGCCTCCATCAGCGAACGAGCCAGCCAGTGGAAGTGGTTGGGGTCCCCTCCTAGCCCCGGCATCATTAAGACCCAGGTCGAATCCTCATGGGGCAATTGGGGGATCCAGCGTTCCACCCGCAGTGGACGAGAACGATGGTCCACCGCTAGCCTTGACTGGAGGGGCACATCTGACGAGGGAGAACGCCCAGACCCCTTAAGTGACTGCAGGCGGGCCTCTTCTTGAGACAAGGCCCGCATCAAGTTTTGGTGTCGCTGCAATTCAAACCGCCAGCTATTGGCGGCAACCACCAGCGCATCCAGATCAAGAAGCAACTGCTGGGTGGGCAACGCTTCCAGCACATCGAGTGTCGAAACAGTCTCCTGCTCTTCGAGCAACTGCTCCAGCGTTGGGAGCACCAGCAAGCGATTGATGCGCTTTCCGCCTTCCACGCGAATCAATCCCCCCAGCGCATCCAGAAGGGGTCCGGCCCCCCAGCTGCTGAGCAGCTGACGCCCAAGGCTGCGCCGGGAGAGAACCGGAGCCTTGAGGAGATGGATCAGACCCTCTCTGCTCTCAGGCGCGAGAAGACGCATCCAGGTGGACAACTCCGATCGCGAAAGCTGCGATGGATCACCGGTCGGTGAGCGCACAAAGTTTCCCAGCTCCTCAACCGAAACCGGAAGAACCACGCCGTCGATCTTGACCTCCACACGTTCTGTGGAGCCAACAGGCCACGATCCACACGTGCTGAGCAGCAGACTGCCCAACAAGCCCATCGCGATGCATCGTCCTGTTAAGCGTCCGCGCAGCAACGCCTGACCCTCTGCGGTGGTGGAACCAGTTTCCATCACCTCTAAGAAATGTCACCCGACTGAGGTTCCTGGCGTCCATTGGTGCCGGCGGGGTGATGTTCATGACACCTTTGATCTTTCATGCGATCGACTTCTCAGCGCGTGAAGTTGGCAGCGGCCTGGCTGTCTCAGCCCTGATCGGCACTGTGGTGCGTCTTCTGAGCGGTGCACTTCTTGATCGCGGCATCCGCTGCTCTTGGCCTATCAGGGGCACCACCTTGTTGGCCATTGCGGCGGATCTGATCCTGCTCCAGGCCGAGAACTACAGCAGCTACCTGCTCGGACAACTGCTGCTGGGCTGTGCGGCTGGTCTGTACTGGCCTGCCATCGAATTGGCCGTTCCCTTGAGTTGCGGCAACCTGCCCTCCGGACGCGGCTACGCCCTGGTTCGAAGTGCTGATGCTCTCGGCATCGGCATTGGCACGCTGATCGGAACCGCTGCTGCCACCTTGGGAAATTTGCGGACGGTGTACAGCATTGAGGCGGTGTGCATGGGCGTCGTTTTGGTGCTGATCAGCCTTTATCCCCTCCAAGACGGTCCGTCCTATCGCAACCTCAGCAGCAACATTCAAGAGATGGGTGTTCAAAGCCCCAACTCTCGGCTGCCTTGGTTGCTTCCCCTGCTACCGGTGCTGATCATTAGTGTGGTGGTCACCGGAATCCTGGCCCTTCAACAAAGTGCGCTTCCCCTGGATCTGGTGCGCGGCGGGCTGTTTCGACCGGCCCTGAGCGAAAGCCACAGCAGTGCACTGATCGCCCTTCAGTTGACCTTGCTGGTAAGCCTGCAATGGCCGGTGGGCCGTTGGCTAGCGGAGCGTAACGTTGCCTTTGGCCTCGGCTTGAGCCTGGCGGGATTCAGTTTGGGCTGCGGCTTGATCGCCCTGTCCTCTCTGTTCGAAAGCGGAACAGCTCTGGTGCTGGCAGCTCTGCTACCGATGGCGTTCGCTCAGGCCGCATTCCTGCCCACAGCCACAGAAGCCGTTATCGAAGAGACTCCACCGGAACACCGTGGTTTGGCGATGGCGCTCTTTTCCCAGTGCTTCGCTATCAGCGCCATCGTGGCGCCCCTGGCTGGAGGAGCCTTGCTGGACCTACAGAACAACGGCCTTCTGCTCTGGTTGATTGTTGGCGGAGCGTGCTTGGCTGCGCTTCCCACTCTCAACCACTTAAAACCGCGTTACGGCTTCGAGGGCTCGAATGCTTTGACTAGTCGTTCAAAGCATGATCCTGAACCGATTAACACACTTACCACCAACTCAAGATAAGTTCGGAATCCAAACCACAAGATTGCCTGAAAAAGCAAACCCTCTACCAAAAAGAAAGCATTCCAATAAACACAAAACTAAATCATTCATCATGACACTCTCGAACAAAAATATTATCATCATCGCCGGCCCATCGGCGTCCGGTAAATCCCATTTCATCAAAAAGCTTCTAAGCGGAAGCTGTCAGACTCCACAGGAAAAACTGTTTAGAGATCTTAGCCTTCTGCCAAATCCAAACATTGGAAAACTTAATATTGAAAGGCTTTCTAATGAGAAAAAAGTCAGAAAAAGATCAAAAAAAATGAGGAGAGACGCCTTTGTTGTTCACTTTGATCTTACAAGCAGGCACCAACACCAACGACGCCGCCAGCTTAAGGCAATTGCATCCCAGTGCAAAACATTAAAGGTTGTCACTCTTGAAGTGTCATTCAGCGCCTGGCAAATTCGCATGACTCAAAGAATCAAAAATGAATTCTATGGAATGCCATTGTCACAAGCTTTTTGGATCTACTCACTTTCGCTAATCAACAACAAATATGGCCGGAAATGCTTTAACTCCGTCTACCAAGAGTGGGACTCATTCCTTGATACAATCCCTACAGACGAAACACTTTTTTTGAATAGCGAAACCGGACAACTCCGCTCCAATCAAGCCAGATAGCACCTGCTCCTTTAAAAGCCTTTTAAACTTGCACAAAGAACATTGCTCAAGTACAGTCTGAACATTATTTAGGGGGAATTAAATGAAAGAAATGAACGGTAAAGAAGTCGTCATCATCGCTGGCCCATCAGCCTCTGGTAAGTCATACCTACTGAAACAGCTTTTGACCAAGAAGAAAAATAAATTCAAGGACAAAGTCTATCGCCAACTGGATATCGATCCAAGAAAGTCAAGGTCTTGCATAGCAATTGGAGCGCTAACAAAGCAAAAGACAAAAAATGAGCATTCTCGCAAATTAAAGAAAGATCTGATATTTATTCACTTTGACATAACCAGTCGCCGCCAGAACAAGAAAAAGCGTCTGCTCTTATCAATAACAAAAGACTGCAAAAGCGTAAAAGTGCTGACAATTTATACAACCTTCGATATATGGAGGACTCGAATGCAAAAGCGCATAGAATCAAGTCCAAACAAAATACCCTTGAACAAGGCGGCAGAGATTTATAATCTATCCAGATATACATTCTTTTTCGCAAAAATTCGATACGACTTAGTATACAAACGATGGGGAGAATTTATTAAAAAAATCGACTTCAAAGACCAGCTAAATATAAAAAATGAAGAAATACCGTTTAAAGATAAACGACGAAAAATATCGGCTAAATAACAATCGCATTTATACGTTGAACAGAAACTCCATACTATCAAGTCATAGCAACGTATCTCAGCGAAAAAACTACAGAAGACTTTCAGTAGACGTATAAGGCATTCAGACAGTAGACAAACCGTCAACAGATTGCTGATGACATAAGCAGAATTTCTAACTAAAACTACGTCAAGGCAGCGTTTTCAGAAATGAAAAGCCTCGCATTTGGACTCGCATCATCATTGCTTTTAAGCGCAACCGCCTCTGCTCAAGAGTTGAAAACATACAATCCATACTTTGATCCATCTAATCCAGGCACAGGCGTAGACTTAACGGAAGCGCTTAAGATTAATTACGCAAATTGTGTAATGAAACATATAGCAGGCAATCACGTGAATCAGGGAGGGACATTTGTAGATTCGGATGCAGTATTGTCCAATTGTACTTGCATTGCATATGCAATTCAGAAAGGCAAATCGCAGGAACAATGCAACAACGCGTATGCAAACCCTCAACGTATTACCAGAGACAAAGCATTTGACGCTGGATTAACCAAATACTGAATCAGGATCGAATCAACTAGTCAAAGAACACAACAAAGAAGATCACACCTAAAACTCTCTAAGCCTCATTCCGTCCGTGTACATAGCAAGTCAGATGCCGAAAGGCAGTCAAAAAATTCGCGCAAAAGCAGTAAATGATTACCTAGAGGGATTGAAGTTCTGATATATACGTAAATAGGGCTCAGAGATTTCTGCTGAAAACCTGCCTTCACCCACTGAGGGTATCCCTAAAACTCCAGAACGCTCTCAGGCTGGGGAGTCCATTCTTCTCGGCTATCTGTCTGACTGGAGCGGTCGGGGTGAACGGTACTCCCATAGTCTCCCCAAAAGCACCCGCGAAAATAGATTTTTTTATTTCATTAATCACTGGTTAATCACGCCTAAAGAACATCCAATGCATGGGACTTATATCGCTGTAGCAGTTTTTTTAGGCAATGTACCAATCACATTCAAGCACAGTTTATCTAATCAATTAACATCTGATACATTACTCTTGAAAGCAATCTAATCCCGTCATCGTCTTTCAAACTTTTAAAATCAGGCATGTTTTTATGAAAAGTCGATAAATCTTCTAGCAACTCAGGGTGAAATTGAAATGTAAAGGATTTTCGAATTTTTTGAGTTTGATAATCCAAATAATTTATACAAGTAGCCGCGACTTCTGTGCAGACTTCTCCATTTACACGGGTTGAACAAACAATTTCGACAGATGTTGGTAGATTTAGGATCCAAGATATATCTGACATCAATATCTTCTTTCTTATAGGATATATTGCTTTATGCAATTCTCCAAATGCCCAATTAGCAAAAAGAATTGCTTCCTGATTAACCACATCGCTATGAAACATCTCTATATGGAGATTTTTTTCATAAGTAATAAACTTTTCGACAATGCCCAGTTCATGCTCATGAGAAAGCTCATGACTCATAAGTAAATTAGAAAATTCATCACTAGGATGTAATCCAGAATGTGAATATTTCTCTAGGTCCACTTTGCCAACTTCAGGCTTAAGGTTAAGTGCAACTGCAAAACATTTGTGATTCCAGCCATTCGCAACTATTTTCTCATCTTTGTAAACACACAAATTTTCTCCAACCAAAATAATTTCTTCGGACTTCTTCCTGAGATTTTTGAGATAGTAATTGGTTCCCTCAAAATTAATCAAAAAACTTAAAATTTGACCTGTCGCCCTTTTAATTAATTCTATGTGAGCCTGAGCGGCAAGTTGATGACCTAAGCAGATAAATATAGCAGGGGATGAGCAAGAGTCTCTTGATAGGATAATTTCTTCAGCAACATCTTGTAAATCTTCTAAATTGATATTTGTATTATCAAAGCTTTTGTAATCTTTTAAAGTTGGATACCCCCCCTCTATAAAGCACATAGTACAGCTTGTAATCAATTCTGTTAAAAGTTCTTTATTTAAGGGACCAGTCTCCCAAAGTGGTATCAATATTGAATCGCAGTCTGCTATATACTGAGATAAGTAAGCGATATTTATAGATGCTTTTACCTCGTTCCCTTTTGGATTTGTGCCGACATGCCTAGCGGGTTCTATAATACAAATAGAATTCTTATAAATCTTAGGATATTTTAGAACTTCCTTTAAATCATTGTTCGACCTAATAACTCTTTCTAAAGGACCTTCTTCTCCCCATTGGCAATTAGCAAGTAATTCCAATTTTTTATCATAAAAAGGTTCAAGCAAGCTGTTTGAATCTCTATCATTTATGAAATCAGCCAAAAGAAATTCAATACTTGTGCGATTGGATTTTCCAGGTCTAAAAAAGCCAGACATTGCCTTAATAATTTCAATATTGTTTGATATTACCTTTTAGCAAGCTTTAACTATGTATCTTATGCAACCCCCCGTGAACTTGACCTCCTAGCTTTATTTCCGAGTAACGCCTTTCCGCTGATGTTAGGGATAGAAAAGATCCTTCACTCACTTTCGGCCTTGAACTGTAACCCCGCTTCTGAGTCACACGGAGACGGAGGTAGAAGACGTTGGTGTCTCGAGCGTACGAAACAACCTCTGCTCTTACATCGAGCACCGATTTCTTAGTTACAAGAGCTGGCAAGAGCTAAGAGAGTTCATCTGACTCTTCAGCAGCGTTGACAAATGGCAGACATCGGACAACTAGGCAAGCTAGAACTCTTGCTACTAATGGCTAATTAGACGTTGAAAAGAAACTCCATAACATCGCCTTCATCCACCATGTACTCCTTCCCTTCACTGCGCAGCCAACCTCTGTTGCGTGCTTCCGCCAATGAGCCGGCTTCCAGCAACTTCTCCCAACCGATGGTTTGAGCGCGGATGAAGCCCCGCTCAAAATCGGAGTGAATCACCCCGGCAGCCTGCGGTGCGGTCATCCCCGCCTTGAAGGTCCAGGCCCTTGTTTCTTTTTCACCGGTGGTGAAGTAAGTGCGCAGACCCAGCAGCCGATAGGTGGCCCGAATCAGGCTTTGCAGCCCGCCTTCCGTCACCCCGAGCCCTTCCAGATAATCAGCTGTTTCCTCGTCTCCCAGTTCCACCAGCTCCGCTTCCACCTGTGCAGAAATTCGCACCGTTTCGGCACCTTCCTTGACGGCCAGTTCAATCACCTCGCTGCAAAAAGCATTGCCCTCAGCCAGGTCATCCTCACTCACATTGGTGGCGTAGATGATTGGCTTGGCGGTTAACAGCCCCAAGGGCTTGATCATCGCCACTTCTTCATCACTTAAATCAACGCTGCGGGCCGCTCCGCCGTTCTCGAGCACAAACTGAATCCGCTCAAGAGCAGCGTCCTCGACTTGCGCCTCCTTGCTGGTGCGCATCTGCTTCTTCAGACGCTCCCGGCGCTTCTCGATCTGGGCCAGGTCAGCCAGACCCAACTCCAGGTTGATCACCTCCGCATCACGAGACGGCCCCACGGACCCCGAAACGTGGATGACGTCGTCATCCTCGAAACAACGGATCACGTGAACGATCGCGTCCACCTCGCGGATGTTGGCCAGAAACTTGTTGCCCAGGCCTTCACCCTGGCTGGCCCCTTTCACCAATCCGGCAATATCGACAAACTCCATTCGGGTCGGAATGGTTTCCAGGCTCTTGCTCAGTTCCGTAAGACGGTCGAGCCGCTCATCAGGCACCGCCACGGTGCCGACGTTGGGCTCGATCGTGCAGAACGGAAAATTGGCAGCCTGCGCACGAGCGTTGGCGACCAACGCATTGAACAAGGTTGACTTGCCGACATTGGGCAATCCGACAATTCCGGCTTTGAGCATGGGCGGAATCTACCGGCCAACGGCGAGACTGTTTAGAAGTTTTGTGGCCCACGATGCAGTCTTTGCGCTCCCCTGCGTCCCGATCCCCTGAGCCAGAACTGGCTTCAGGGGAGAGAGCGCAATCCAAGGGGCCCAAAGCCGTGATGGTTGGGCTGCTGGTGCTGGCCCTTTGCGGCGGTGGGCTACTTCTTCGTTTTGGCCCCTGGAACAACCGTCAACGGGATCTGACACCCTTCACCACCACTGCTGAGCGGGGCGTGCTTTCTGGAGTGATCACCGCCAGTGGTGAACTGCAAGCGCAGCAAAAGGTGAACGTGAGTCCGCGCCAATCAGGGCTGCTCGATGAGCTGATGGTGGATGAAGGGGATGAGGTCAAGGTCGACCAGGTGCTGGCGGTAATGGATCGCGGCGATCTCGATGATCGGCTTCAAGAGAAGCAGGCTCTGCTGCGCCAGGCCGAAGCCAATTACCAGAGCCAAAAAGATGAATTCGAGCGTCGAAACAAGTTGTATGAAAGCGGTGTGGTTAGCGCTGACGACTTCAGTGATGCGCGCTTCGAAATGTTGGCCCGGCAGGCGGGGCTGGTTGCAGCCCGAGAACGGGTTGAGCAATTGGAGCAGGAGAGCAGCGAAAAGACGATCCGCGCCCCCTTCGCCGGGACAATCACAGCGCGCTACGCCGAACCGGGGTCGTTTGTGACCCCCACCACCGCCGCCTCGGCCACAGCCGGTGCCACGAGCGCGTCGATCGTTGAGCTCTCGCAAGGCTTGGAGGTCAGGGCCCGCGTTCCAGAAAGCGACATCGGCCGCATCGTGACTAGCCAGAACGCCGAAATCCGGGTGGATGCCTTCCCCGATGAACGCTTCCAGGCAACGGTGAATGAAATTGCCCCCCGCGCAGCGAAAGAGAACAACGTCACCTCCTTCGAAGTGAGGCTGAACTTCCTCAACCCTCCGCAAAAACTGCGGATCGGCATGACCGCAGACATCAATTTTCAGACCGGGCGCAGTGCACCAAAAATCCTTGTGCCCACTGTGGCGATCGTGACGGAGAACGGCAAACCTGGCGTGTTGCTGGTGGATGTGAACCAGAAACCACGTTTCCAGCCGGTGGAGCTGGGCAACAGCAGCGGCGACCAGACTGCGATCCTGAACGGTCTCGAGTCAGGAACTCGCGTCTTCATCAATCTGCCCCCCTGGGCTGATCGCCGCGATTGATCCACCAACGTCTGCACCACCGCCATGCCTGAGGCCACCGCCAAGCCCCTCCTGCTGCTTGTGGACGGCCATTCCCTGGCATTCCGCAGCTTCTACGCTTTCAGCAAAGGAGGCGAAGGGGGGTTGGCGACCAAAGACGGGCGGCCCACCAGCGTGACCTACGGCTTTCTCAAAGCCCTGCTGGACAACAGCAAAACCCTGAAGCCCGAAGGAGTTGCCATCGCCTTCGACACGGCCGAGCCTACTTTTCGCCACAAGGCTGACGCCAACTACAAGGCCCATCGGGATGTGGCGCCTGAGGTGTTCTTCCAGGACCTTGAGCAGCTGCAGCAGATCCTCGAAACGCACCTGCAGCTCCCCCTCTGCATGGCCCCCGGCTTTGAGGCCGACGATGTGCTGGGAACCCTGGCGAACCGAGCAGCCGACTCTGGATGGGGCGTCCGGATCCTCTCGGGAGACCGCGACCTGTTCCAGCTGGTGGATGACAGCCGCGACATCGCGGTGCTCTACATGGGCGGAGGGCCCTACGCCAAAAGCAGTGGCCCAACACTGATCCGCGAAGAGGGGGTGCTCGGCAAGCTCGGCGTGATGCCAGACAAGGTGGTGGACCTCAAGGCCCTTACCGGTGACAGCTCAGACAACATCCCCGGGGTGCGTGGTGTCGGCCCGAAAACAGCCATCAACCTGCTGAAAGAAAACAGCGACCTCGACGCGGTGTACGCCACCCTCGAGCAGGTGGAGGCCGAAGGACCAAAAGCGAGTCGGGGTGCCATCAAAGGAGCTCTTAAAGGGAAGCTGCGCTCCGACCACGACAACGCCTACCTCTCGCGCAAGCTGGCCGAAATTCTCGTGGATGTTCCCCTGCCCAAGGAACCAAGCCTGCCGTTGACGTCTGTGGATGCTGATGGCTTGAGCAGCTGCCTGGAAGACCTCGATCTCAACAGCCTGCTTCGCCAGGTGGGGGGCTTTGTGGCGGCCTTCTCCGAAGGGGGCTACGGGGCCAATGCGGAGGCCGCTGCCGCCAAGACCACCAGTTCAGCTACATCAGGCAAAGCGCATGCAGTTGTTACAACCGAACCGGCGGCAAATGAAGGCGTGGGGCTGCCCGCCCTGAAACCTCAGCTAATCCAGACCGAAATGGCCCTTGACGCACTGGTGCAGAGGCTGATGGCCTGCACCGACAGCGGCCTACCTGTCGCCTTCGACACCGAGACCACCGACCTCAACCCGTTTCGCGCCGAACTGGTGGGCATTGGTGTCTGCTGGGGAGAGGGATTGGACGCTCTGGCCTACATCCCGCTGGGGCACAAGGGCAGCGACGAAAGCAGCCCTGAGCAGCTGCCATTGGAAACCGTGCTAACTGCCTTTGCCCCGTGGCTGGCCAGCAGCAACCACCCCAAGGCTCTCCAGAACGCCAAATACGATCGCTTGATCCTGTTGCGGCATGGCGTTGCTCTCGAGGGCGTCGTGATCGACACGCTGTTGGCCGATTACCTGCGGGATTCCGCAGCAAAACACGGTCTGGAGCTGATGGCCGAACGTGAATTCGGCTTCCAGCCGACCGCCTTCACCGATCTGGTGGGCAAGAAACAAACCTTCGCCGATGTGCCGCTAGAGCCCGCCAGCCTTTACTGCGGCATGGATGTGCATGTCACCCGCCGCCTCGCCCTGCTGCTGCGAACTCAGCTGGAGGCCATGGGTCCACAGTTGCTACCGCTGCTTGAACAGGTGGAGCAGCCGCTGGAACCGGTGCTAGCCCGGATGGAATCCACCGGAATCCGCATTGATGTGCCCTATCTCCAGGGCCTTTCGGAGGAGATGGGTACCAACCTGCAGCGGCTGGAATCCAACGCCAAAGCAGCGGCTGGAGTTGATTTCAATCTGGCCTCGCCCAAGCAGCTGGGGGAGCTGCTGTTCGACACCCTTGGCCTGGATCGCAAGAAATCCCGGCGCACCAAAACTGGTTTCAGCACCGATGCCACCGTGCTGGAGAAGCTCGGTAACGACCACCCGGTGGTGCCCATGGTGTTGGAGCACAGGATACTAAGCAAACTCAAGAGCACCTACATCGACGCTTTACCGCAGCTGGTGGAGGCGGAAACCGGGCGGGTCCACACCGATTTCAACCAAGCGGTGACGGCCACGGGGCGCCTGAGCAGCAGCAACCCCAACCTCCAGAACATCCCCGTGCGCACCGAGTACAGCCGGCGAATCCGCAAGGCCTTCCTGCCCCAGGAGGGCTGGACCCTGCTGAGCGCCGACTACTCCCAGATCGAGCTACGCATCCTCACCCACCTCTCGGGCGAAGAGGTGCTGCAGGAGGCCTACCGAAGCAGCGATGACGTGCACGCGCTGACCGCCAGGCTGCTGCTTGACAAAGACGAGGTCAGCCCGGACGAACGTCGGCTCGGCAAGACCATCAACTTCGGTGTGATCTATGGCATGGGCGCCCAGCGCTTCGCACGGGAAACCGGGGTAAGCCAGAGCGATGCCAGGGAGTTCCTGGCCAAATACAAGCAGCGCTACCCGAAGGTGTTCGCCTTCCTTGAGCTGCAGGAGCGGCTCGCCCTCAGCCGCGGCTATGTGGAAACCATCCTCGGCCGCAGGCGCCCGTTCCACTTCGATCGCAACGGCCTTGGGCGGCTGCTGGGCAAGGACCCCTTGGCGATCGAATTGGATGTAGCCCGCCGCGGTGGCATGGAGGCGCAGCAACTGCGGGCCGCCGCCAACGCCCCGATTCAGGGGTCGAGTGCCGACATCATCAAAGTAGCAATGGTGAAGCTTCAAGACGCCCTTCAGCGTCAGGACATACCAGCCCAACTGCTGCTGCAGGTGCATGACGAACTGGTGCTCGAAGTGGCTCCAGGTGCCCTGGAAGCCACGCGAGAGCTGGTGGTGCAGACCATGGAACAGGCTGTTGAGCTGAGTGTGCCCTTGGTGGTGGAGACCGGCGTCGGCGCGAACTGGATGGAAGCGAAATAAGCGCAGCCGAACAAGACTTAGCCTCATCGTGAGCTCCTTATCAACTGTGTCCCTGCGCTTCACCAACAGCCTCACCAGCCTCACCGAAGCGTTTGAGCCCATCACAGCGGGCAAGGCCAGCATTTATTGCTGCGGCGTGACGGTCTATGACCTCTGCCACCTGGGCCATGCCCGCAGCTACATCAACTGGGACGTGCTGCGCCGTTATCTGATCTGGCGCGGGTATGACGTCACCTACATCCAGAACTACACCGACATCGACGACAAGATCCTCAACCGCGCCAATGAGGAGGGCATCACGATGCAAGCGGTGAGCGAAAGCAATATCGAAGCTTTCGAGATCGACATGGGGCGTCTGAATATCCTCCCAGCCGACCGAATGCCACGGGCCACAGGCTGCATCGAGGGAATCCAGACGCTGATCAAGGAACTGGAGGCCAAAGGGGCCGCATACAGCTCAGATGGTGACGTCTACTTCGATATTTCCAAGGCCAAAAATTACGGCAAGCTCAGCGGCCGCGACCCCAACGACCAGCAGCAGGGAGCCAGCGGTCGTACCGCCGATGGGGAGGAAAGCCGCAAGCGTCATCCCTTTGATTTCGCGTTGTGGAAAGGGGCCAAACCTGGAGAACCCAGCTGGGACTCCCCCTGGGGGCCAGGCCGCCCTGGCTGGCACATCGAATGCTCAGCAATGGTGCGCCAGGAACTGGGGCAAACCATCGACATTCACCTCGGTGGCGGGGATCTGGTGTTTCCACACCACGAGAACGAGATCGCTCAGTCGGAAACCGCCAACGGCAAAACCCTGGCGAAGCTGTGGATGCATAACGGCATGGTGAATGTCGGTGGCACCAAGATGTCCAAATCACTCGGCAACTTCACCACCATCCGCGCCCTGCTCGACAGTGGAATCTCGCCGATGACCCTGCGTCTGTTTGTGCTGCAGGCGCACTACCGCAAACCGCTTGATTTCACCTGCGATGCACTAGATGCCGCGGCCACAGGCTGGAAGGGGCTCAACGCAGCCCTTGGCCTGGGGGATCGCCATGCCGACAGCCTCGACTGGAGCACGACCACACCTTTAACGGATGGCGCCATGACCGCCGATGGACCTCCAGCCGACACGACTCTGGTGGAGCTCGAGCAGCGCTTCATCAGCGCCATGGACGATGACCTCAACAGCTCGGGAGGGCTAGCCGTGCTGTTCGATCTGGCCAAGCCCCTCCGAGCCCTCGCCAACCGACTAGAACGGGGGGGTGATTCCGCCCTGACTGAGTCGGAGTTGAAAGGCCTTAAGGGGCGCTGGCAACTGCTGCGGCAGCTGGCAGCGGTGCTGGGACTTCGCTCGGAAACCGAAGCGACCTCCAGCCACGACGACGGCGCCATTGATGCAGCCATCGCTGCCCGCAAGGCGGCTAAAGCCGCGAAGGATTACGAGGAGGCCGACCGGATCAGGGATGAGCTCGCCGCCCAAGGGGTGGAGCTGATCGACAAACCCGGCGGCATGACGGAGTGGATCCGCTCCTGATCCCGGCAGACTGAAGGCCAACGTCTTCCCCCCCATGCTCTGGCTGAAAAAGCTCAATTTCATGGAAACCGCCAAGCTCGAGATGGAGCTGATGAAGGCACTGGATGCCGGCGAAGACCTCGACGCCAAGCTCGCCGATCAGAAGCAGTTGGCCGAATCCACTGGCGATGCGGAGCAAGCCTGGAAAGCGGAGGTGTGGGACAAGATGCTGCAGCGGATTCGCAAGATGGAATCCATGCTCAATTCTCCTGATGAGCCGTAAGCAAGGCTCCAGCGCTTTGTTCAGCTGGGAATCAGATCAACCACGCTGATCACCAGACCAACGGCAATCACAGGCGGTGAAATCCAGCGCAGCATCACCAGCAGGAAGTGCTGGAGCCAGAGGGGACTTCCTGAATGGGTGAGCTCCGCCTGAAAGCGATCAGGCAGAACCCAACCCAGCAACAAGGCCAGGAGAAAGCCCCCCAGAATCAGCAAGAGGCCCCCAAACACGGAATCCATCCAGCCAAGTACCTCCATAGAGGTGGCCGCCGGAAGACCGGCCGCAAAGATTAAAGCAGTGGAGACCCAAACGGCCCGCGACCGACTCCAGCCAAGTCGATCGATCAAACAAGCCACCGGCACCTCCAAGAGCGACACCGCTGAGGTGATCGCAGCAATGAGGGCCAGAGCAAAAAAGAGCACCGCCACCACCTGTCCTGTGGCGCCAAGCGAGCCCAGGCCCGTGGGCAAGGCAATGAAGATCGTGCCCAGCGTGGAGCCACTGATCACTTCCTTGAGGCCAAAACTCATCACCACGGGGAAGGTGACCATGCCAGCCAGCAATCCCACCGCGGTGTCCATCCCCACCACCGCAACGGCTTCCCGCGGCAGATGGGCGCGCCGGCTCAGGTAGGCCGAATAGGCAAGGATGCAACCGATGCCCGTGCCAATCGAGAAGAAGGCCTGGGTGAAGGCATTACGAATCGTGGTGGGGTCCTGCAGCTGGCTGTTATCCCAGCGCAGCAGGAACGTGCGATAGCCCTCGGAGGCCCCATCAAGACCAGCGGCCCAAACCGCGAGGCCGATCAGCAGAACAAACAACAGAGGCAGCCCCCAGCGGGACAACCGCTCGATGCCTCCACGCACGCCTGCAGCCACAACAGCAGCAGTTGCAACCAAGCTCAGCAGCTGGCCGATCAAGGCGGAACGTCCGCCACTAAGGCCGGCGAAAAAAGCCTCAGCCGAGTCGATGTCAGCCGGGAGTCCCTGGGTCAGGGTCTGCACCAGAGTCGCCCCAGTCCACCCCATCAACACAGCGTAGAACGCAAGAATTCCACTTGCCGCCAGCACGAACAGCCATCCCATGGGCTGCCAACGGCGACCGGCTGCCGCCACTGGCGCGAGCAGTGGACTTTGACCCGTGCTGCGCCCCAACACCATTTCGGCCACCAGCACCGGTAGGCAGACCAAGAGCACAATCACCACGTACAGCAGCAGGAAGGCGCCGCCACCTCCCTGGGAAGCGCGATATGCAAAGCCCCAGAGATTGCCCAGGCCCACGGCACTGCCGGCAGCCGCCAGGACAAAACCCAGTCCCGATCGCCACTGTTCCTTCGCCATGCACTCTCCACAAGCTGTCCGCCAGCTTGCCAGCGTCTAACGGTCCTGGTGGGAGACTTGTCGCAACTGCCGGAACAGCATGAAAGCCATCAGCGTGCTGGGATCCACCGGTTCCATCGGCACCCAGACCCTTCAGATCGCTGAGGAGTTTCCTAAGCAGTTCCGCGTTGTTGCCCTGACGGCCGGCCGCAACCTGAAGCTTTTAGTTGAGCAAGTCCAGAGGCATCGCCCTGAGGTGGTGGCCCTAGCGGATGCCGATCTCCTCCCCGAGCTGCAGGAGCGTCTAAAGGACGCGGGCGTCGCAGGCGCTGAAGCACCCCAATTGGTTGGAGGCGCTGACGGGCTCAACGTTGCTGCTGCCTGGGACAGCGCCGACCTGGTGGTGACGGGCATTGTTGGTTGCGCCGGCCTGTTGCCGACCTTGGCGGCGATTCGCGCTGGCAAAGACCTGGCCCTGGCCAACAAGGAAACGATGATTGCTGCCGGCCCCGTGGTGCTACCGGAGCTGAAGAAAAGCGGCAGCCGACTCCTGCCCGCAGATTCGGAACACTCGGCCATTTTCCAGTGCCTGCAAGGAACCCCCTGGGCAGAAAACGCACGGCTATCCACAGGCGTGCCAACACCTGGGCTGCGCCGGATTCAGCTCACGGCCTCCGGCGGCGCCTTCCGAGACTGGACGGCCGCCGACCTTGAAAAAGCCACCGTGGCCGATGCCACCAGTCATCCGAACTGGAGCATGGGCCGCAAAATCACCGTGGATTCCGCCTCCTTGATGAACAAGGGGCTGGAGGTGATCGAAGCCCATTACCTTTTCGGCCTGGATTACGACCACATCGAAATCGTGATCCATCCCCAGAGCATCATCCATTCAATGATCGAGCTGGCGGATTCATCCGTGCTGGCCCAACTGGGCTGGCCTGACATGAAGCTACCCATTCTCTACTGCCTAAGCTGGCCATCACGCCTGGAGACGCCATGGCGCCGACTGGATCTCACGGAAGTTGGTCAGCTCACCTTCCGGGCACCAGATCCCGCCAAGTACCCCTGCATGGAACTGGCCTACGCCGCTGGACGCGCCGGCGGCACCATGCCCGCCGTGATGAATGCCGCCAATGAGGAAGCCGTGGCGCAGTTCCTCGACGAGAAGATTCACTTCCTCGACGTTCCCACGGTGATCGAGGCCGCCTGCGAGCGGCATAAACCCGATCTAATGGCCCAGCCGCAATTGGACGACGTGCTGCGGGTGGATCAGTGGGCGCGGACCGCTGTGCGCGAACAGGTGAACCGCGGTGTCAACCGTTTGCCGACTGGAGCGCTCGCTGCCTAGTCATGCAACGGGTCAGTCACCATCTCCTGCTCTGCGCTACTGCCACCAAAGCCAAGTGTTGCGATGCAGCATTCGGGACTCAAACCTGGAATGAACTGAAAAGCGTTGTTCGCGAAATGAATCTTGAAAACACGGAACGCCCGGAGGGGATTGTTCTGCGCAGTAAAGCGGATTGCCTCAGGGTGTGCGAGCGAGGGCCCATTCTTTTGGTCTGGCCAGACGGAATATGGTACGCCAATGTTTCGCCCGACCGAGTCAAAAGAATCGTTAAACAGCACATTATTGACCAACAACCGATCGAAGAATGGATTTTTAAAAGAACACCATTTGAGCAAAATATTGGCCTTCCTAGCGGAGACACTTAATCCCTCCGAGCTAAACCACCAATAGGTTCAATTAATAGCCAAAAAGACATCTCAAGAAAAAAGAGCATTGAAACCAGCCTTAATTCCGCACACTGGAACCAGGAAATCGCTATCAGGCTCCACTCCATACTGACCTCCACGGGCCGCAACTCAAACAATTATGATGAAATCATTAAGCGCAGACCATTGGCGCTTGTTTTGAGGCTTCCGTTTGGCATTTGCAACACCGATCCGACCAGCCAATACAGCCACTAAAGACAGCGCCGAATCAGTCTCCTACCCCAGCAAAGCTGAACTGCTCAGCGCCTTGCCACCAGAGCTCTCCAAGCTGAGCCCAGTGAAGTCATGGTCGAGCTTGGCCATTTCAGTTGGCCTTTCGTTCGTGGCCGTTGGAATCGGAACCCGCATTCCGCTCTCTGCAGCCGCTGCCCCCCTCTGGCTCCTCTACGGCGTGGTCGCCGGCACCATTGCGATGGGCTGTTGGGTGATCGCCCATGAATGCGGACATCACGCCTTCCACCCCAACCGCCGTATTGAAGGCATCGTGGGTTTTGCGCTGCACAGCATTTTGCTTGTGCCGTATTACAGCTGGGCTCATAGCCATGCGGTGCATCACGCACACTGCAATCACCTTGAGCTGGGGGAAACCCACGTTCCGCCGCGGGCGACATCGACGATAGGGCAAGCCACCGAGCAGCTCAAGCGGAAGTTGAATCCCACCATCTTCGGGATGATTTCTCTCTTCAATCACCTCGTGATTGGCTGGCAGCTTTATCTCTTTTTGGGCGCCACTGGCGGGGAAGATTACGACTCACACACCTCTCATTTTTGGAATCGCAAGCGCAATTTGAACGGGAAACGCCGCCTTTTCCCTGAATCATTTTGCAAGTGGATGGTGCGATCCAACCTCGGATTGCTCGCCATGGTTGCCCTGTTGATCATCGCTTCAGTGCAGTTTTCACTGCTCCGCGTGCTGTGTGTGTATGGCCTGCCATATCTTGTGATCAACATGTGGCTGACGACCTACACCTGGTTGCAGCACACGAATGCAGAAATCCCTCACTTCGACAACGAGACCTGGTCTTGGTCGAAGGGAGCACTGCAGACGGTTGACCGCCCCTACGGACCGATCCTCAACCTGCTGCATCATGGAATCGGTTCAACCCATGTGTGCCATCACGTCAATTCATCGATTCCGCATTACAACGCCTGGCGCGGAACAAAACTTCTTAGGCAGAGGTTTCCTGATCTGGTGCGGTACGACTCCACCCCGATCCACAAAGCGCTGTGGAGGATTGCCACACGTTGCGGTGGCGCTGTTTATCAAAACCCAAGGGATCAAGCCTTCTACTTCTGAAAAGAGGAAGCCCTACAAACAAAGAGAACTACTGTTTATCAAGCAAGAATATCCCTGAGCCAGGCCGCCGCCAGCTGATCACCCCAGCAGCCGCCACGGCCATGGAAGCCGTTGTGCCCGCCACAAGGCGTGAACAAGGTGCGAATCGCCGCCCCAGGCCGTAGTGACTCATGGAGATCCATTGCGGCTGAGGCGGGGACCCAGGGATCATCCAGGGCCTGCAGCAACAACGTGGGCGGCATCACACTGCATGCGGACACCAAATGTCGCAAGGGAGAGGCCTCGCGGTAGTAGCTCTCAACATCCGCGAAACCCCAACGGGGAGCCGTCACGGCACTGTCGAAATCACGGATCGAACGGGGAGGCGTTACTTGCAGCGTGACCTCCTCCTCGTTGCTGACCCCAAAGGGATCCGCCAAGGTTTGGCGCACCAATCGCTTAAGAAGCCAGCGTTGGTAGACGCGATTGCGGGGCCTCTCGATCGATGCACTGCAGGCGGCCAGATCCAGCGGACTGCTGGCGCAGAAGAGGCCATCGAGCACACCGGGCGAGGCCAGACAGGCATTGAGCAGCATCGTGCCGCCGAGGGAAATGCCTGCCCCCAGCAGCGGTCGACCCGCCGCCAAAGACCGGGCACGCGCAATCACCGGCAACAGATCACTGTTGCAGCGAGCTGCATAGGTGCCGCCCGCTAGGTGCCGGCCTGGATCAGCACCGCGCAGGTTCAAGCGCAGCACAGCCAAACCGGTAGCTTGCAGAGCCACACCCATCCGCCTCAAGCCTTCCCGGGAACTGGATCCCCCTAGGCCATGAAGCAGCAACACCAGGCCTTTGGATTCCCCTTCCGGCTGATCAAGCAGTGCCAGCAAAGCACCGGCCGCCGCTGCTCCACTGGGCAGGGCTGGCACGGGAATTTCGATCGGAACCCCTTGATCGTGAGGCAGATCCACCTCGCGAAGGGTGTCGCGCAGCGTTTGCAGATCACCACCGATCCAGGGCCAGCGCTGCTCAAACGACGGAACCCCCAGCCGCTCACGCAGCTGGGGGTTATCCACGCCGCGACCCATCACTTTTTACCCAGGCCCAGATCCTTGAGTTCCACCAAGAGATCTCCGAGCACCTTTTTCGCATCGCCGAACAACATCGAAGTGTTGGCCAGCTCGAACAGATCGTTCTTGATGCCGGAATAGCCAGCGCTCATGCCCCGTTTGACCACAAACACCGTGCGAGCATCCTGCACATCAAGAACGGGCATGCCGTAGAGCGGCGAATCGGGGTCGTTCTTGGCCTGGGGATTGACCACATCATTGGCACCCAGCACCAACACAACATCGGTGGCGGGGAACTCGGGATTGATCTGGTCCATTTCCTGAAGCTGTTCGTAGGGAACATCCGCCTCAGCCAGCAGAACATTCATGTGACCCGGCATGCGGCCGGCCACCGGGTGAATGGCATAGGCCACATCGATGCCGGCACTTTCCAACACCCGAGTCACTTCCCTAAGCGTGTGCTGCGCCTGAGCCACGGCCAAGCCATAGCCCGGAACAATCACCACCCGTTCTGCAGCCTCCAGGGTGAGGGCGCATTCCTCAACACTGCAGCTGGTGATGTTGGTGTATTCACCACCGCCACCACCTTTGGCAGCAGTGGCCCCGAGGGCGCCACCAAACAGCACAGATACCAGGGAACGGTTCATGCCATTGCACATCACCTGGGTGAGGATCAAGCCAGCAGCGCCGACCATGGCGCCGGCCACTATCAGCAACTGGCTGCCCACCACGAAACCGGCTGCGGCTGCAGCCACACCGGAGTAGCTGTTCAGCAGGGAGATCACCACGGGCATGTCGGCGCCGCCGATCGGCAGCGTCACCCCGATCCCCAGCAGACCGGAGGCCACCACCAGAAGCCAGAGGCCTGTGCCCGAATCAGCACTGCGCAGCATCTCAACGGCACCCACAAGTGATGCCACCGCCAGCGCAATATTCACGGCATGGCGCGCCTTGCTTTGCATCCAAGCCGGCGTGGACAGCCAACCCTGCAGCTTGGCCATGGCCACGATCGAGCCGGTGAATGTGATCGCACCCACGAACACGGAGACAACAATCGACACCACAGCCACAGGGCCTGCTGCATCAAGGGCAGCTGGATAGAGCGCCGCAGCCAACGCCACCAACAGCGACGACATGCCACCGCAGCCGTTGAAGAGGGCGACCGTCTCCGGCATCGAGGTCATCGGCACCCGTTGGGCGGTGATGGCACCGAGCACACCCCCCACCAACGTGCCGGCAATGATCCAGGCCCAGGCAGCGATGCTGATGCCGCTGGTGCCGAGATAGTTGAGCAACAAACCAAGAACCGCAAGGCCCATTGCCACAGCAGCCAGCTGGTTGGCTCCCCGGGCGGAACGCACCTTGGAGAGACCCTTGATGCCGAGAGCCAGCAACAGAACAGCAACCAGCTCGATCGCATATTTCAGAAGGTCAGTCATCAGCGGTTCTCCTTGCGTGCAGGCTTGCGACTAAACATGGCCAGCATGCGATCGGTCACGAGGAAGCCCCCGATCACGTTGAACAGGGCAAAGCCCAGCGAGACGGAACCAAGCAGCAACAGCACGGTGTTGTCTCCGGCTTTGATGATGGCTGTTAGCGCTGCCAACACCGTGATGCCCGAGATGGCATTGGCACCACTCATCAACGGAGTGTGCAGGGTGGGGGGAACCTTGCCGATCAACTCCAGCCCAAGCAGGCTGCCAAGCAGGAGAACCCAGAGGAATTCAACAAACATCAGTTGGCACCTGGGGTAAGGACATCGCCACGACGGATGGTGCCGTCCTCGGCAATCAGACAGCCAGCGATCAGTTCATCCTCGGGATCGAGGTTGAGGACGCCGTCTTTCAGGGTGGGCTCCAGCAGAGCTAGGAGGTTGCGGGCGTAGAGCGCACTGGCGTGATTGGGAACGCTGCAGGGCAGATCGTTGCCACCGATCAGCTTCACACCCTTGCGCTCCACTGTCTCGCCAGGAACGGTGTCGGCACAGTTGCCGCCCTGGGCCACCGCCAGGTCAACCACAACCGCGCCAGGACGCATCCGGTCGAGCATGTCTTCGCTGATCAGCCGCGGAGCGCGGCGGCCAGGAACCTGGGCAGTGCAGATGGCAACATCGGCCTCGGCCAGTTGATCAGACAGCTGCTGGCGCTGGGCGGCCAGAAAGGCATCGGAGGCCTGTTTGGCATAGCCGCCGGATTCCGAAGGCTTGTCCTCCACCTCTGGGGGCTCGATGAAACGAGCTCCGAGGGATTCGACCTGCTCCTTCACCGCCGGTCTGATGTCGCTGACATAAACCACTGCACCCAGACGGCGAGCTGTGGCCACCGCCTGAAGTCCTGCCACACCCGCTCCGAGAATCACCACCTTGGCCGGCTGAACGGTGCCCGCTGCCGTCATCAGCATCGGGAAATAACGGTCCAGCGCGGCGGAAGCCAGCAGCACCGACTTGTACCCAGCGATGTTGGCCTGGGAGGACAGCGCATCCGCTGACTGCGCCCGGCTGATCCGGGGCAACAGTTCAAGCGCCATGGCGGAGAGACCACTTTGCTTCAGTGCTGCCGTCAGCTCTTCGTTGGCGTAGGGGGATAGCAGACCTACCACCAGCGTGCCCTGGCGGAGGCGGGCCAGGGTGACTGGGCTCGGCGATTGAACACAAAGCAGAACGTCCACCTGGTTCCAGGCAGTGGTGTCTCCCATCTCAATCAGGTCCGCACCCAGTTCGGCGTAGACCTCATCGAGGTATCCGGAGGGGGTACCGGCACCGCGTTCGACTGCGACGCTGCAGCCCAACGAAATGAATTTCTTGACCGTGTCGGGCGTTGCCGCGACCCGGGTTTCTCCCGGTGTCGACTCCACCGGTATCAGAAGTCTGGGCAAGGCGAACACAACCACCGACCCAAGCGAGGTTACGAGGTCGCCCTCTCGCGATCAGGAACCTTCCTGAAGAAAGGCCCGCCCTTTTGTTGCTCTTGCTACGTGAAGTGCACCCTCTGTGCTCCCCATGGGTCTCAGCGCAATCGAGTGTCCCAACGGCCTCTGTCACAGCCACCACGGTGGCCATGCCGTGGAACGGGAAACCATGCAGTCCACCCTCCAGTTGCACGGCAAAGACTGGTGTGAACGGCTGGCGGAGCGGATCTATGAAATCTCAGTCGACACCTTCTCGCAAAGCGTGATGCCGAGCCTGCACACGGCCGGCTGGCAGCGGCGACATCTCGATTGGGAGTTCAAGCTCAACGAAGGCGAAAGCGAGCCCGATTGCACGCTGGTGGACGGGATGATCAACGCCACGGAAAGCTTCTTGCGCAGCAGCGAAGTACATCGCCTGTTCATCCAGGAACTCGTGCAGGGGACCTTCGCGGAAGCCGATAACGATGACCTGCGCATTAAGGCGGTTCGCACCCTGGTGGAAACCGAAATCGTTGCGATGCTTGAGGAACGCAAAGAAGAGCTGCTGGATCGGGTCGCTCAGCAGCTGTTGGACTCAGCCAAGGGAGATTTCACCGCCGCTCGCTTCGCCTCAGAAGAGGCCTTGATGGAGGTGGAGCACCTGGTGGTCAACCACGCCGAAGCTCTCTGAAGCAGGCGGAGGTGAACCAAGGCGTGCTGCCGCATCAAACGATCGGCAACACCTCCTGTTCAAGGCCAACGGCCCAGTTCACCTCTCCGCAGCGGTGCAGGACGCGCGCCCGAAGAATCAACGGATCGATATCGCAATCGAGTTCCCAGCATCCATCGAGTTGATCGCGCTGCTGATCGAGGGGGCTGCTGGAAAAACGACGTTGGGCCATGGCGATGGGCGGGACCCGATCCCGATGGAGCTGTAGGCCGGACAGTAGAGATGCCACAGCGCAAAAGAATGGTTAAAAAGACTCATCTTCCCGGGAGGTGATATCTCAGCCGTCAGCTTCAACCTCCCCTCCAGCCGCAGCATGGTCCAGAAAACGGTCTCGGTGCAACCGCGGCAGGTTCAACCGCGGCAATGGCAACAACAGCTGATCCAGCTGCTGCGGCGCAGGCTCAAACTTGAGGGAAGCAGCCGCGACCTTTTGGTGTTTGCAGGCCCAGGGGCAGGCAAAACCCTGGGAGCCTTGCTGGGATTCAGCGCGATGCGCGATCAAGGCCGGCTGAACCATTTCGTGGTCTTCTGCCACCGAACCTCAATCCTGAAACAGTGGAAATCAGCCGCAGCGCGTCTCGGCTTGCGGCTTAAGGAGTGGCCCTGCGCGCCGGACCAGAGCCAGAGAGCCGATGGCTTGTTGGTGACCTATCAAGGTGCTGGTCGTCAACGCGAGGCGCTGGGGGCACTGCTCGAACAATGGGGCCTGAGCACCTGCATGGCGATTGCCGATGAGGCCCACCATCTCGGCGTTGATCCCGACGAGCCGGAAGCCACCGCCTGGGGGCAGACCTTTCTGGAACTGACCAACAGCGTGCGGCTGCGACTAGGACTCACAGGCACCCCCTTTCGTGCTGACAACCTGGCGTTCTGTGCCGCCCGTCGCATACGGGTGCGGCTGGACGACGGTGGATGGGTGGAGCAGATCTGTCCGGATCTCTGTGTTGAACCCAGAGATTTGATCGCCGCAGGGGATGTGCGCCCTCTGGAGTTTCGCTTCCAGGACGGCTGGGTGGAACACAGCCGTGAAGGGCAACCCGACCGCGATTTCTCCCCCTTATCGGCCGAGCAACGGGAAAGCTGGCGCGCTCGCAACCTGCGTCGTGCCATTCACCTGGCCGACAGCAGCAGCATTGGTCAGCAGGTGCTGCTGCGCGCCCAGCAGAAGTTGAATCAGCTGCGCGTGCGTCAGCCGCAGGCCGCAGGCCTTGTAATCGCACGCGACATCAGCCATGCCGAGGCCATCAGCCGGGTGTTGATCGACGACGGCAACCGGGTGGAGTTGATTCATTCCCAGAGCCCTCAAGCTACGGAACGCTTGAACGCCTTCCAAAGCGGTAACGCCGATTGGCTGGTGAGCATTGACATGTGCGCGGAAGGCTTTGATGCGCCACGCCTCCGGGTGGTGGCTTACCTGACCACCGTGGTAACCCGCAGCCGCTTTGTGCAGGGGATCACCCGGGCCGTGCGGATGACACCTGAATTGGCTGCCCGCGAAGCCATTCCCAGGGAAGCCTCCTTCGTTTTCGCTCCGGCGGACCCTCTGCTGATGGACTACGCCCGCTCGTGGTCTGTGGCCGAGCCCTACGTGCTGCGGCCCCAGGCACAGGACGGCCAGGACGACCTGCAGCGGGGTGGAGCATGGCGCGGACCGAGCCTTCCCCTTGAGGCGGTGGAGGACGGAGCAGGAGCCGTGATCCGACTGAAAACGCCCGAATTACCCGCTTTTTTGCAGCGCTGAGCACAGCATTGGCCAGAGGAAAATGCGAATTTGTGCGAATAGAGGGCCGAAAGGGACCCCCGATCCGCCAACCTGATCTACATCGAGGAGACAGTCATGGACGCCGCAATGGAACGCCGGATCGTCGTTGCAACGGGCTGGGCATCCACGCGCATCGCAGTCCTGGACAAGGAAGAGCGCTTTGAAGACAGTTACGCCTTAACGCAAGAATTCTGCGAATGGATCACATGCATTGGCGAAAACGTGGACATGCTTGAGGCCAATATTTTGGCCGTTCCTCGCAACCCAAGCAAACGGCGGCCCATTCACGACCCCACCTCCAACGACTCACAAATTGAAATCTGAACATATTCTTAAATCCTCCCAAACATTACTCACTTCTTCTTGAGCTGAATCTCACGCCGAGTTCCAACTGGGCTTTAGAGTTAACTCATAGTCAGTTCGCTTAAGCGGTGGGTCAAGCCGATACAGGTCACGTTGAAAATTTGGTCATCGTTGGCTCAGGGCCAGCCGGCTATACAGCAGCCATCTACGCAGCAAGAGCCAACCTGCAACCTCTATTGATCACTGGATTTCAGCGCGGCGGCATCCCCGGAGGTCAGTTGATGACCACCACCCATGTGGAGAATTTCCCTGGTTTTCCTGATGGTGTACTTGGGCCTGACCTAATGGACTTGATGAAGTCCCAGGCGGTCCGTTGGGGCACTCATCTACTTGAAGCGGATGCCGACAATATTGATCTCACGTCCAAGCCCTATCGCATTGAGGTTGAGGGGCAGACAATCCGCACCCACGCCCTGGTGATTGCCACCGGAGCCAGTGCCAACCGGCTCCAACTTCCATCAGAAGAAACGTTCTGGAGCAAAGGCATCAGCGCCTGCGCGATATGTGACGGCGCCACACCGCAATTCCGCAACGAGGAACTTGCCGTGGTGGGCGGCGGCGACTCCGCCTGTGAAGAAG
>QCSL01000021.1 GCA_003209165.1 Synechococcus sp. AG-670-B23
ATCGGTGTCGCGACGCTGTACACCCTGTTCGGCGGGATGCGGGCCGTGATCGGTACCGATTTCATTCAGTCGCTGTTGATCATGGTGCTGCTGGCGGTGGTGGCGGTGCTCGCTTTCCGGCAATTCCCGATGCCTGAGGTGCATGCTGCGTTGCTGTCTCGACATCCCGATCGGCTGGATCTGCTGCTGCCGGCGGGCTTGTTGATCGCCTGGAATTCCGCCCTCTTTTCGATGGGCGAGGTGTTCCACAACAACATCTGGTGGTCCCGCGTCTTCGCCAGTCGGCGCTCGGTGGTGATGACTTCTTTTGTGTTTGGGGGAATCGCCTGGATGAGCGTGCCGATGGTGACGGGCTCTATTGGTCTGGTGGCCCTGGCCCGTGAGTTGCCCCTCGAGCAGGTGAACATGGTTTTTCCAGTGATGGCAGCAGATCTCCTCGGGGCTGGCGGCGCGGCCCTGGTGTTTGTAGTGGTGTTTGCTTCGCTCACCTCCACCTTGGATTCGCTGCTGGCATCCACCGCCGATCTGTTGGCAGAGGATGTTTACTTCCGCCTGTTGCGGCCACAGGCCAGCGACCTGCAGCTCAAGCAGGCGGCACGGCTGATGGTGGTGGTCTTGGCGGTGGTCACCCTGGCGCTGTCCTGGCCGCGGCTGGATTCGCTGGCGTCGGTGCTGTTCTTCACCGGTGCCCTGGTGGCCTCCACGGTTTGGCCTGTGGCGTGTGGGCTCTACTGGAGGACGGCCAACCGCATGGCTGCCATTGCGGCCATGCTCGCCGGCAGTGTTGTGGGCCTGCTCGCTTATGAGTTGATTGCGCCCTACTGCGCTGCTGTGTTTTCGGCGGCCGTTTCGGCGGTTGTGATGCTGATTGGCAGTCGCATGCGCCCGGAACGCTTTGACTTCACCTTGTTGCAGGAGGAGGGATGATCCAAATGGTTCCTTTGATGGCCGGCCTTGTTGGTCTGACCGGCTTTCAGTTCCTGCTGGTGGCCAGTCAGCTCGCCCTGGTGCTGTCGGTGCTCGTGCTGCTGCTGATCTGGTGGGTGGAGTGGCGGCATGGACGAGTCTGGTGATGTCTCCCTGAGCCAGACACCACAGCACACTCCTTTCAGAATCTTTGCTTAAGAAGCTGCTTCTTCGTGGACGAAGGAGTGTGGTTGTTGTTACCGGTAAAAGATGTAGTTCCTGGCTCTAGCACTCGGTTTGGCAAACAGAGTGTTGATCCGATCCCGCTATGGCACAGGTCAAATCAGCAGTTGTGGACGCGTCGTCTGTTCAGATTCGGTTTCAGCCGATGGGGCCCGATGTCTACGGGCAGAACCAACCCCAGGAACTGTTGGCCGCGATTGCTGAAGACGCGGAGCCTTTGAAGGATTTGGTGGATCAGCACGTGGTGTCGATCCAACCGTTCCGCCCCGAGGTTTTGTTGCAGGTGTTTCGCCTGGCGGCGAAGTTTGAGAGCAATCCAGATCGCTATTGCCGTCACAACACGCCGCTCACAGGAAAGATTCTGATTAACGCGTTTTACGAACCGAGCACGCGCACGCGGCTGTCCTTTGACAGTGCCTGGCATCGCCTTGGCGGTACCTCCATCAACATCACAGACAGGGCCACCACAGGGATCGCTAAGGGCGAGTCTCTCGAAGATGTCGCCCATATGTTCAACAACTACGGCGATTGTGTCGTGCTGCGGGATAGCGATCCCGGTGCCGTTTATGCGATGACGTCAACCCTTCGGATCCCAATCATCAACGCTGGGAATGGGATCGATGAGCATCCAACCCAGGCGATGGCCGATCTGTACACGATCTTCAAGTGGCGGCCCAAGCTGGCTGAGTTGGACGTGACACCTGCAGATCGGATTCGCATTGGGATCGTCGGAATTCCTTCGCGGATGCGAACGGTTCGCTCACTCCTGAGGATCCTGGCCAAATTCCCGCAGACCGTGGAGGAGGTGGTGGTGATTCACGCCCCCGGCCTGGAGCCGGATCAGCCGCTCTTCGACCCAGGACAGTTGGAGGAGCTTGAAGCTTGTGGGATGAAGGTTCGTTCTAGTACCGATCTGCAGGCTGAAGTACCAGACTTGGATGTTGTATACATCAATGCCATCGCCTGGGTGGGCGAGTCCTATGAAGTGCACGGCGGAGGATTTCGCCTCACCCGCAATATGCCATTCAAACCGGAAGCGATCGTGCTTCATCCCTTGGCGCGGGGAGCGGAACTGAGCACTTGCCTGGATGACACGCCCCACAATTGGTACTTCAGTCAGGCCAGGGGAGCCGTGTTCCTGCGGATGGCTCTGCTCACCTGCATGGTGGATCGGGCCGAACGCGTGATGGATGTGATCTGAGGCGGTCTGATGTGCGGAATTGGAGGTGTTTTCAACGCAGAGTGTCGTCAGACGGTGGATCGCCAGCTCCTGGCCAACATGGCGGCAATTCAGGCCCATCGCGGGCCGGATGGTTTCGGCGTTGAGGTATTGGATCAGGCGGGTGTTGGCTTCTGCCATGCCCGGCTTTCGATCATTGATCTGAACGAGTCTCGGGCCCGGCAGCCCTTCCTCACCGATGACGGTGAAGTGCTGATGGCCCACAACGGTGAGTTTTACGACTTCCAGCGGATTAGGGCTGACCTCACAGCTCAGGGGGTGCGTTTCAGCAGCAAGAGCGATTCCGAGATTCTGATGCGTCTGTACCAACGCCAGGGGTTGGAGGCGACTTTGCCTTTGTTGCGGGGGGAATTTGCCTTCGCCTTGTTTGATCGGGCGAAGGACTGCCTTTACCTGGTGCGGGATCGCTTCGGCATCAAACCGCAGTACTGGGCAATGACGCCCGGGGGTCTGGTGTTCGGTTCCGAATTGAAGGTGTTGTTCGCTCATCCGGCGGTGGAGCGACGCTTCACCTCGGAGGGTCTGTTCCATCAATTGATGCAAACCATGGTTCCAGGCACCACAGCCTTTGCCGGTGTGCACCAGGTGAAGCCCGGCCATGTGCTGAAGGTGCAACGTGCGAACGGGCGGCTGGAGGTGTCGGAGTCGACCTATTGGGATGTCGACTTTCCCCGCAAAGACGAGCGGGACCCCAAACAGACCGAGGCCGATCACATTGCTGCAGTTCGTGCGTCGTTGTTGGAGGCCGTTGAGCTGCGCATGGTGGCCGATGTGCCTGTGGGCTGTTATCTCTCCGGCGGCATCGATAGCTGTTCGATCCTCGGTTTGGCGTCAGCTGTAAGCCAGGCACCGGTGAAGGCGTTCACGATTGGATTTGATGACGCCCGTTACGACGAATCGCCGATCGCCCGAGAGATGGCTGAGGCCACGGGAGCTGAGCAGGATTTGATGCGTCTGTCGGGCCAGGAGCTTTATGGCCACATGGAGCGCACCATCTGGCACGCCGAGCGAACGATCTACAACACCTTGGCGGTGGCGAAGTTCTTGATGAGCCGCCACGTCAACGACGTGGATTACAAGGTCGTGATGACTGGTGAAGGATCGGATGAGTTGTTCGGCGGCTATCCCGCCTTTCGCCGCGACATGTTCCTCCACGGTCTTGATGACCTGCCGCAGGAGGAGCGCGCCAGCTGGGAAAGCCTGTTGCAGCAGTCCAATGCTCTGGTGCAGGGGGCGATGCTGGCTGAAAACCAGGTGGAGGACCCCGATCTCGATGCCGTGGTCGGCTTCACCCCCAGTTGCCTGCAGCCGTGGCTGGCCTGCGCGCCCTTGGTGCCGGAGCTTCTGGCGGAGTCCCATGCTGCAGCTTTGCAAAATTACTCTCCGGGCAAGGCGATCGCCGAGCAACTCGATGCGGATCAGTTGGAAGGGCGCCACGCCCTGGACAAGGCCCAGTACGTATGGATCAAAACAATGTTGGAGGGCCAGATCCTGACCTGGGGTGGTGACCGGGTCGATATGGCCAATTCGATGGAGGCAAGACCAGCCTTCTTAGATCACCATCTGGCCGCGGTGGCGGTGCAGGTGCCACCTGAACTGCGGATCAAGGGGAAAACCGAGAAATATGTGCTGAGGGAAGCCATGGCGGGCCTCTTGCCGGAGGTGTTGTATCGGCGCGAGAAGTTCGCCTTCATGGCGCCGCCGGCCCACACGGAGCCTGAGAAGTGGGAGCAGATGAAGCAGCTCGCCGATGACTACCTCAGTGATGAGGCGATCGATGCTGCTGGTTTGTTAAGTAAAGCTGGTGTGCGCGCCTTGTTTGCGCGTCACGAGGACCCTGCCACCACTGATGCGGAGCGTGTGCAGATGGATGCGGTGATCAATCACCTGCTGGGTGTGCAGATGCTGCATCGCATGTTTGTGGCCGAAGACGTCCCATCCCTGGCCCGTCGAGAAGCTGACCGCTTGGGCTGGCGGGTGCTGATGCCCGTTTAAATTTTTTGGTGAGGGTGAAACCGTTGCTTTAGCTACAGGGCTACGACTGCTTTCAGGTGAATATTTACCTTCGTTTGAAACGCAGGTCACGGCATTGCCCACGCTCATCCCGGCTTCTTCGACCACTCCTGCAACCGGGATCGAGCCAAGCAAACTTGCTGCGCGCCCAAACCTTGATCGGCTGGTTGGAACGATTGAACAGCTTGCAAGCATTGGCGCCAAGCCTGATGGCAGCGTTTGCCGGCGCGGTTTTTCAGCTGAAGACGTCCAGGGCCGTGAGTTGCTAGCCCATTGGATGAAACAGCTCGGCATGCAGGTGCGTGTCGATGCGGCTGGCAATTTGATCGGACGTCTTGAAGGACTCGATCCCCACCGTCCTGCTTTGGTGACCGGTTCGCACCTCGACACGGTGCCCACCGGTGGACGTTTTGATGGGGCCCTAGGGGTGTTGGCTGGTCTGGAAGCCTGCCGTGCTCTTCAAGACCAGGGCCTAAAGCTGCGCCATGGCATCGAATTGATCGCCTTTGCCGACGAGGAGTCGACCATGGTGGGGTGCAAGGGCTTGGCAGGCACGGCCTCTGATGACCCGGATACGTATGCCACCAGCAACGGTCAGCCGATTCAAGACAACCTGGCGCGCATTGGGGGACATTGGCCGTCCTTGACCTCGGCCCGTCGCTCCGATGAGGCTTATGCAGCTTTCCTTGAGTTGCATGTTGAGCAGGGTGGCGTTCTTGAGCAACGCGGCGATGCAATCGGCGTTGTGGAGGGGGTTGTAGGTCAGCGTCGGTTCAGCATCAATGTGCAGGGCCAGGCCAACCACGCCGGCACCACACCGATGGGATTGCGACAGGACGCTCTCGTGGCGGCCTCGCGGATTGTTCTTGCCGTGGAGGCCATGGCCTCCCGTCATTCAGGGGATCCGGTGGCGACGGTGGGTCGACTGGACGTTTGGCCCAATGCCGCCAATGTTGTTCCTGGGGCCGTTGCCCTAACGGTTGACCTTAGGGATGTGGATCCGACTGTTCTCGATCAACTGGTGGAGGAGTTGATGCAGCAGGTGGAAAGCATCGGTGCTGAAACAGGCTGCCCGATCGCGGTGGACCCACAATTTAGTGTTGATCCCACCCCTGCTGATGCTGCGGTGATGGCCGCGATTGCTGAGGCTTCTGCCGATCTCGGCCTGTCCCACAGCCATCTTCCCAGCCGTGCCAGTCACGATGCCCAGGAGGTGGGTCGCCGCTGGCCGATGGGCATGATTTTTGTTCCTAGCCAGGGGGGCTTGAGTCATTCTGCTGCAGAGTTCACCAGCGATGAGCAGTGCTGGGCAGGCACCGCGGTGCTCCTGGAAACGTTGCTTCGGTTGGACCGTCAACTGCTGTGACATTTTCAATCCTGGCCCGTGACCCCAACAACGGCCGTTTTGGTGTGGCAGTGGCTACCTGTCATTTAGCCGTTGGATCAACTGTTCCCCACATCCGCGCGGGGGTTGGTGCTGTTGCGACCCAGGCTCATACCAATCCCTATCTGGGGATTTGCGGCCTTGAACGCTTGGAGCAGAGCTCGGATGCAGAAAGTGTTCTGGCCAGCCTTCTGGCGGAGGACCAACACCGTGACCGGCGTCAGTTTCACCTGATTGACTTGGACGGTCGCACGGCCTGTTGGACTGGGCAGGATTGCGGCCCTTGGGCAGGGCATCGCCATCAGCGTGATCTGTCCGTTGCTGGCAATTGCTTGATAGACCAGGGCGTTTTGGATGCGATGGAGCAGGCCTTTCTCACCAGCGATCCCAGCCTGAAATTGGGTCGCCGCTTGATGATTGCCTTGCAATCCGGGGAAGCGGCAGGCGGCGATCGCCGCTCCAGTCTCTGCACCTCAGCGGCGGTTCAGGTAAGTGGTGAAGCCGCTTTCCCGCTGTTGGATCTGCGTGTTGATTTCCATGAGCGTGCGGTGGAGCAGTTGATGGAGGTGTATGAGCGCAGCCAGGCACTTTGGGCCCAGGAGTGGAGGGATGAACTCTCAGAGCTGCCCATGCTCAACCGCTTGGTGGCTTGAGAATTCACTTTCATTTGCTCCATTAAGAAGCCCCGCAAACTTCTATGTTGCAGGGCTTTTTGGAATTCAGAGCAGCTCAGCTGGGGACGGAAGCTTCCCACTCCACATTCAAACCAGCTTCTCGTGCATCACTGATCAGATCGTCGATGCAGTCTCTGCCAAAGGCCGCTTGGCCCGACAGAAGCGCATCCCAGTCCTGAGCTGGGAAGTGGGTCTGTAGCCAGAACACACCATGCACGCTAGAAGGATTCACCTGCACGAGGCCCTGATCGAGGCGAGAAGCGATGAGATCCAACGTCGTTGCTGAAGTTGAATCTATTACGCCCCAATTCTCGGAACTGGAATGTTCGAGTTGCTACGGATTGAAAAGTTGGCCTAGCGCGTGTAGCCCACGCCGCGATAAACGAGCTGCACCGGAGTCCGGGGGCTATTGATCTGGCGGGATTGGTACACGTTGCGACGGTAAACCAGCTGCACACCAGGCTTGCCCTCAGTGGCATTGTTTTGCTGGTAGTGATGTCCGCGATAGAGGAGTGTGGTCATTTTAGTGGTCTTCGAAGCAAGCTCAGGTCCCCGTTCCATGGCCTGAGGCGAACTGCGCTGCGCGTAATGCGAAGTGAACGATCAGTAGCTGTTGCTACAGAAACATTGAAGCTCCCGCAAATCCTCAAGTGATGTTCAAGCTGATACTTGTTCAGAAAAGTTTTCGGTTTTGTTTATTTTTCTCCGTAGGAATTAGTGGGACTGGCTGATGTCAATCAGCTGATCGAGTGCAGCATTGAACAGGTGTCGGCCTTGCTCTTGGAGCTTGGCGCCAAGCTTGTGCCATTCCCGCCCCAAGCGATCGGGCCCTTCAGGGCCAAGGGCGTTCACCACGTAGTTGAGGTCGTTGGCGATCCAACGCTTGAGCGCATGTCCATCGACCTCGAGGTGGCATTGCAGGCCAATGGCGTGGGCTCCAATCCGAAACACCTGTTCCGCGCAGTGCAGCGAGGAACCCAGCAGGGTTGCATCAGTCGGCAGTTGGATACGGTCGCCATGCCAATGCAGCACCAAGCTGCTGTGTGGTTGCCCCTGCAGCAGGGGCTCATCGCTTGGATCAGCGACCCAGTGGATCGCTCCGAGACCCAGTTCCTTCAGCGGCTGCGGCGGTGTTCCAGCCTGCAAGGGTTGCACAGCGCCCCCTGCAGCAACAGCCAACAGCTGCGCCCCCAGGCAGATGCCCAGCACAGGTCGGCGTTGTTGGTGCCAGGCCGTCAGCCAGTCCAGCTCCTGTCGCAACCAGTCCATGTCCTGTTGGTTGCGGTCGTTCACGCTCATCGGTCCCCCCAGTACCAGCGCAATGCTGTTCGCACATGTGTTGAGGTCCGGCAGGGGATCGCCCTGATCGGGCCTCAGGGTCTGGACTGCCATGCCTCTTTGCCGTGCTAGTTGTCCCACCAGTGCGGCGTCTTCGTGGTCAACGTGTTGGAACACCAGCAGGGTGGGGCTCAAAGCAGCAAATAGCGCTGGGCGAGTGGCAGCACCTCGGCGGGCTCGCATGTGAGCAGCTCACCGTCGGCGAACACCTCATAGGTTTGCGGGTCCACGCTTACCTTGGGCAGCGCTGAATTCAGCTTGAGGGCGCTCTTGCCGACGCTGCGGGTCTCCTTCACCGCCATGCAGGTGCGCTCCAAGCCGAGCTGGCGTTGGATGTCGGCATCCATCGCCGCTTCGCTCACGAAGGTGAGACAACTGGGGGCGAGTGCTTTGCCGAAGGCGCCGAACATTGGCCGCCCGTGTACCGGGCCGGGGGTGGGGATCGAGGCGTTGGCGTCGCCCATTTGGGCCCACACGATCGAACCGCCTTTAACCACCAGTTCCGGGCGAATGCCGAAGAAGCTCGGTTTCCACAGCACGAGATCGGCGAGCTTGCCGGTTTCGATCGACCCCACTTCGCTGCTGATGCCGTGGGCCAACGCCGGGTTGATCGTTACCTTGGCGATGTAGCGCTTGAGGCGGTGGTTGTCGTTGCGAGCGGAGTCTTCCGGTAATGCACCGCGCTGCACCTTCATCTTGTGGGCGGTCTGGAACGTGCGAGTGATCACCTCGCCCACGCGGCCCATGGCTTGGGAGTCGCTGGCGATGATTGAGAAGGCGCCCAAGTCGTGAAGGATGTCTTCCGCGGCGATCGTTTCGCGCCGGATTCGTGATTCGGCGAAGGCCACGTCCTCAGGGATCTTCGGGTCGAGGTGGTGGCACACCATCAGCATGTCGAGGTGTTCCTCGAGCGTGTTGCGGGTGTAAGGCCGGGTGGGGTTGGTGCTGCTCGGAAGCACGTTGGCTTCGCCGCAGATCTTGATGATGTCCGGGGCATGGCCGCCGCCTGCACCTTCGGTGTGGAAGGTGTGAATCGTCCGTCCCTTGATGGCGGCGATCGTGTCTTCCACGAAGCCGGCCTCATTCAAGGTGTCGGTGTGGATGCACACCTGCACGTCCATCCGATCGGCCACCGACAGGCAGGCATCGATCGTGGCCGGCGTAGTGCCCCAGTCTTCATGCAGCTTGAGGCCGCAGGCGCCCGCGCGCACTTGTTCTTCCAGCGCTTCTGGGGTGCTGGCATTGCCCTTGCCGAAGAAGCCCAGGTTTACCGGCAGTCCTTCAGCAGCCTGGAGCATCCGCCCGATGTGGAAGGCGCCGGGGGTGCAAGTGGTGGCGTTGGTGCCGGTGGCTGGTCCGGTGCCGCCGCCCATCAGGGTGGTGACGCCGCTCGCCAAGGCCGTTTCGATCTGCTGAGGGCAGATGAAGTGAATGTGGGTGTCGATGCCACCGGCCGTGAGGATGTGACCTTCCCCGGCGATGGCTTCAGTCCCTGGACCCACCACGATCGTCACCCCTTCCTGGGTGTCGGGGTTGCCAGCTTTGCCGATGCCGACGATCCGGCCGTCCTTGAGGCCGACATCAGCTTTGACGATGCCCCACCAGTCGAGGATCAGGGCATTGGTGATCACCGTGTCGACGGCGCCCTCGGATCGAGGGGTCTGGGATTGGCCCATGCCGTCGCGGATCACCTTGCCGCCTCCGAACTTCACCTCATCGCCGTAAACGGTGTAATCCTTCTCGACTTCGAGGATCAGATCGGTGTCGCCCAGACGAACCCTGTCGCCGGTGGTGGGTCCATAGGTCTCGGCGTAAGCCTGGCGGGAGATGCGGTAGGGCATGGGTCAGGCGTCGAGGGGTCCGTTGATCTGGCCGTTGAAGCCGATGACGCGTCGCGCACCGGCAAAGGGAATCAGGTTTACGTCTCTGTTGTCGCCGGGTTCGAAGCGGATAGCCGTCCCGGCGGGGATGTCGAGTCGTTGACCGCGGGCGGCGGCCCGGTCGAATTGCAGGGCGGCGTTGGCTTCGGCGAAATGGAAATGGGAGCCCACTTGAACCGGCCGGTCGCCGCTATTGGAGACGCTCACCGTGGTGACGGGTCGGCCCCCATTCAGCTCCAGTTCACCCGGTTCGGGAAGCAGTTCGCCTGGAATGAGAGGTGCCATGGGTTCTGCCTCAGCGAATCGGGTCGTGCAGGGTGACGAGCTTGGTGCCATCGGGGAAGACGGCTTCGATCTGCACCTCATGGACTAGCTCGGGTACTCCCTCCATCACCTGGTCCTGGCGCAGCCAAGTGGTGCCTTCCTGCATCAGCTCCGCCACTGTCTTGCCGTCACGGGCGCCTTCCAACACCAGAAAACTGAGCCAGGCCACCGCTTCTGGGTGGTTGAGCTTCAGGCCGCGGTTCAAGCGTCGCTCGGCAAGCAGTGCTGCGGTCACGATCAGGAGCTTGTCTTTTTCCTGTGGACTGAGATGCATGGCGAAGCTCGGTCTTGTTTAGTGTGTATCTCCTGCAGCTTCGAAAGCGTTCACAGTGGACGTTTGTCGGCGTAGAGGCTGTTCCTGCAGGGGCCATACCCTGGGGATGCGAGGTCTTGTCAGGCCCCGGAGCGTTCGTGTTCGCTCCCAGATTCGGCTGAACCAGAAGCGGGCATCTCGGCTGGAATCGCCGGAATAGCGGGCGATCATGCCCTGATTCAGGGCGCCGCAGCGCATCGTGCCCGTCAGTCCCTCTCGGTCGGCCCGCGCTCCCTCCAGCAGCGTTGTTGTTGTTTCGGGGACCATGGCCATGGGCGCGGCCCAGACCAACGTTCCGAACACCGGTGCGCCTCCTAACCCGTGCGGGCTTTCCAGGTTGGCGCCGCCGAGTTCCACCCGATCTGCCAGCTCCCAGGTTGAGCTGCTGGCCGCGATGCGCTGAATGGTGAGGTTCGACCGCCATAGTCCCTTCTGCAGGGTTTCACCGGCGGCGGTTCGACCCAAGCGCACGATCTCTGCATTGAGAAAGGAGGCGCCCTGGGGCAGGGTCACCATCAGCTGCTGCTCGAATAAGGCATCGGCGTACAGCACTAGTTCCTGGGGCAGCCATTCGAGATCACTGCCGCTGTCCAGCGAGCAGCGCACCTGTTGATGGGCAAAGCAACCATCGGGTTGCAGGCGGCTGCGGCCGATTGACCCGTAAACCTTCTGCGCCGCCACGCTGGTGATCAGGCCGCGGCTGTTGGCTTCCAGCTTGATGTCGAGGCTGAGTTGATCGCCGCCTACCAGGCCTCCAGCGGTGTGTAGCACCGGCAGCTCGCAGCGTCCGTCATCCCCGCGTTCACTGCGAAGCAACTTGAACGGAGCCGTGCAGCCCCCCTGGTGTCGGGTGATGCCGTTGGAGGCACGTAACTGCAGGTCGCAGCGGCCGTGCCAAGGATCAAGACGTTGCATGGCTTCACGCTCCTTCGCCACCGCCTTCAACTCTGTAGCAATGCACACCAAAGTGCTGCTGATCTATCGGCACGCTTTCGTTGTGGATCTGGACAGGAAGTGCTGGTGACGGATGCAGTGGTCGTGCTGGAGCAGCGCCTGCAGAAGAGCAGTGCCAAGACAAACCTGCACTTGCCGCTAACGGCCGAAGAGCGCACGGTGCTGCGCGGCCGTCGCAGCACGTCATGCGGTCGTCCTGTGCTGCTTCAGTTGCCCCGTGTGGGATTCCTCCAGCCTGGTGATCTGCTGGGGGATCAGTCCAGTACGACAGTTGTGGAGGTGACGGCAGCGCCGGAAGCATTGTTGCGGGTGCAGGGGTCGCATCCCCTGGAGCTGTTGCAGGCGGCTTATCACCTGGGCAATCGCCATGTCGCCCTGGAGTTGCATGAGCAAGAGCTGTTGCTGCCGGAGGATCCCGTGCTGGCCAAGATGTTGGAAAGCCGCGGCTTGATGGTCAATCGTTGCTGTCAGCCGTTTGCGCCCGAAGGCGGTGCCTATGGAGGTCATCAGCACGGATGACCTCCTTGGCGTTGTTGCAACTGGCTAGCCCGGCCTTGCCGGTGGGTGCCTTCTGCTACTCAGAGGGTCTGGAGGTGTTGATTCAGGCGGGCACCATCGCTGATGAGCAGGCCATTGAGGCATGGTTGGAGGCTGAACTTCAACGGGGCGCGGTGCGGCTGGAAGCCGCTGCGTTAACCCCTCTGGCGGATGCCCTGGTGGGTTGGTCAAGCCAGGCCGACGCAGTGGCCAAGGCGTGCTTGATCGACTTGGATGGTTGGCTGTTGGCCACCCGTGAAGCAGCTGAGCTGCGAGCCCAGCAGCGTCAGATGGGGATGTCGTTGCTGCAGTTGATGTCTGACATGGGGCACGATCTGCCTGAACCCGTCGCCTTGAGCTGGCCAGCGGCCTGGGCCTGGGCTGCTGTGGGCTTGTCGGTTCCAGCTGGAGACATGGTTGAGGGATACCTCTATGGCTGGGTTGCAAATCAGCTCAGTGCGTCGGTGCGGCTGTTGCCGTTGGGTCCGTCCAGAGCTCAGGTGCTGCAACAGCGGCTGCTGCCGATGATTGCTTCGCAAGCGCAGCTGCTCCAGGGGGCCGATCCGCAGCAGCTCTGGAGCAGCGGTGTGGGTGCGGGCATGGCTCAGCTTGCCCATGCTGAGCTATACACACGCCTGTTTCGAAGCTGATGAGCAGCAAACTGCGCCTGGGGGTGGCAGGTCCCGTGGGATCCGGCAAGACCGCACTGGTGGAGGCGCTTTGTCGCCGCTTGCGCGACGACCTACAGATCGCGGTGGTCACCAATGACATCTACACCCAGGAGGATGCCCAGTTCTTGACTCGTGCCGGTGCCCTGGATCCAGAGCGGATCCGTGGGGTGGAGACCGGCGGTTGCCCTCACACGGCAATCCGTGAAGACTGCTCGATCAATAGAGCAGCTGTGGCGGAGCTGGAGGCGCAATTCCCTGATCTTGATCTTGTTTTGGTTGAAAGTGGTGGCGACAACCTGGCGGCGAGCTTCAGCCCGGAACTGGTGGATCTCTGTATCTATGTGATTGATGTGGCGGCTGGCGACAAGATCCCCCGCAAGGGTGGGCCTGGCATCACCCGCTCTGATCTGCTGGTGATCAACAAGATTGATCTGGCTTCACAGGTCGGTGCTGACCTTGCGGTGATGGAACAGGACACCCGGCGTATGCGTGGCGAGCGGCCGTGGTGCTTCACCAACCTCCACAGCGGTGAAGGGCTGGAGCAGGTGTTGACGTTCTTGTCGCAACAGCTACCAAATTGGTAGCCAAAAACCTTGGAATCAACAAAAGGTGCGAATGGATACATTTCTCCAGTTCTCGCCCTCCATACCTTTTGAGGACGCCCCTTGGCGGTTCTTATCTCTTCGCTTGTCTTTCGGGAAATGATTAGTTCACTTTCAAAGCGAGTTCTTGCTGGCTTCGCTGCAACAGCTGTTGGCGTCACCATGACTGCTTGCGGTGGCGGCGGTGACTCTGCCGGCGGCGATTTCGACGGCGAAATCAAGGTGGGCATTCTCCACTCCCTGAGTGGAACCATGGCGATCTCTGAAACCACCCTCAAGGAGGTTGAGGAGATGGCTATCAAGGAGATCAACGATGCGGGTGGCGTCAAGATCGACGACAAGTCTTACAAGATCACCTATGTCTCTGAAGACGGTGCTTCTGATTGGCCCACCTTCGCTGAGAAGTCTCAGAAGCTGATCGACGCCGACAAGGTTGCTGTGGTGTTCGGTGGCTGGACCTCAGCTAGCCGTAAGGCCATGCTCCCTGTCTATGAAGCTAAGGATCACTTCCTCTTCTACCCGATTCAGTACGAAGGTCAGGAGTGTTCTAAGAACATCTTCTACACAGGTGCTGTGCCCAACCAGCAGGCAGAGCCCGCTGTCGACTGGTTGTTCGAAAAATTCGCCGACAAGTACGGCAAGAAGGTCTACCTCGTGGGTTCTGACTACGTTTACCCCCGCACGGCAAACACCATCATCAAAGAACAGGTCAAGAGCCTGGGTGGTGTAACTGTTGGTGAGGACTACATCCCCCTGGGTAACACTGAGGTTGCTCCGATTATCGCCAAGATCAAGAAGGAATTTCCCGATGGTGGAATTATCATCAACACTCTGAACGGAGACTCCAACGTTGCTCTGTTCAAGCAGTTCAAGGCAGCTGGCATCACTCCTGACAAGTATCCGATCATGTCCTTCTCCATTGCGGAAGAAGAGATTCGCCAGATCGGTCCTGACTACGTCGGTGGCACCTACGCGGCATGGAACTACTTTATGTCCCTCGGAACTGAAGCTTCCAACACCTTCAATGAGGCCTTCATTGAGATGTACGGCGACGATCGGGTGACCAATGACCCGATGGAATCGGCCTACAACATGGTCTACCTCTGGAAGGCTGCTGTTGAGAAAGCCGGCACCTATGAGGATCTCGATGCTGTCAGAGATACTTTGATTGGCATCAAGTTGGATGCTCCGCAGGGTCCGATCGAGATGTACCCCAACCACCACATCTCTCAAACCGTTCGCATCGGTGAAGCCAAGGCTGACGGTCAGTTTGAAATCCTTTGGGATAGCATGACGCCCGTTGCTCCAATCACTTGGAACCAGTACGTTCCTGAGACCAAGGGATTCGCCTGCGACTGGACTCTTGATCGTCCTGACGCTGGTAAGTTCAAGATGTGATTCTTGATTCAGAAATGTAGTCCAAAGTGGATCAAACTTAGTTTGATCCACTTTTTTATTATCCTATGAAATCATGGAGCTAGTTTTTTCACAGATTCTTGACGGCTTAAGCATCGGTTCTGTGCTTTTGCTTGCGGCGACTGGCTTGGCAATCGTCTTTGGATTGATGGGCGTTATTAACCTCGCCCATGGTGAATTTATGATGTTGGGCGCCTACGTTACGTTTGTGGTTCAGAACATATTCCGCCCTCTTGGGGGAACTGCTTTTGAGCTGTATTACATCGTGGCACTTGTTGCTTCCTTCGTGGTAACAGCCTTAGTTGGTGTTCTATTGGAGCGCACATTGATCCGTCGGTTGTATGGGCGCCCCCTCGAAACCCTTTTGGCGACATGGGGTGTCAGCCTGATCCTGATTCAGTTCGTTCGCAGTGTTTCGCTGGCCATGGTGTTGGGAATCGGTGTGACGGCACTGCTGGGGTGGTTAGCCCAACGCTTTTTGCCTATGTCTTTGAAACAAGCATCGTTTTCAAGCTATCTCGGTGGAGCTGTTTGGGCATTGGCAGGCGTACTGGGGATTTTTTCGATCAATATTTTCGTTTCGTTTGGGCGTTTTTTCTCCAATCCTTGGTTTGGGCCTAGAAATATTGACGTTACGGCACCCAAATGGTTGCAGGGAAGCTGGGGTTCGGTCGCTGGAATTGAGCTGCCTGGCATCAGGATTTTCATTATTGTCTTGTCGGCACTTTTGCTGGCAGCTGTTGCCTGGTTCCTGACCAAAAGTGTCTGGGGCGTTCGCATACGCTCAGTCACGCAAAACCGTGAAATGAGTAACTGCCTTGGCATTCCTACCGACAGCGTTGACAGCATTACATTCGGCATTGGATCGGGTCTTGCTGGTGTAGCTGGTTGTGCCATCACCCTGCTGGGTTCTGTAGGTCCAAACCTCGGGGCGTCTTACATCGTCTCCTGCTTCATGGTGATTGTTCTTGGTGGTGTTGGAAACCTGGTCGGAACAGTAATTGCTTCCATGATGTTGGGGATTATTCAGTCCATCATTGGATCGGGTTCTCTGTTAATTGCGTTCCCGGATATGCCTTCAGGTTTGCAGGCTGTTACCGAGTTCTTTGCAACAACAAGTATGTCCTTGGTTCTCGTCTTTATCTTCATCATTGCCTTCCTTCAGTTCAAGCCAACCGGTATGTTCCCTCAAAAGGGACGATCAGTTGATGCTTAATTACTTTGCATTATTCCAATGAAACTTTTTAAGCGCCTGATCCCCTGGATCCTTCTGGTTTTTGCCTTCTTTATATTGCCAGTGATGGCAGATAAAGACCTATTTGGTTTTTCCCAATTTCGACTAAATTTGTTTGGTCGCTACTTTTCCCTCGCCTTCGTTGCCCTTGGTATTGACCTTATCTGGGGTTATACGGGTTTGCTTAGTCTGGGTCAGGGGATTTTCTTCTCCCTCGGTGGTTACGCCATCGCGATGCACCTGTTGCTGGTCACCAAAAATGACTTTACAACCGGCGCCAACGGATTGCCGAAATTCTTTGAAAACTATGGTGTCGATCAGTTGCCATTCTTTTGGGAACCTTTTTGGTCATTCCTTGTTTCGATAGCTGCAATTTTTATTGTCCCGTCGATTGTGGCAGGACTCGTTGGCTACCTCATTTTTAGAAACAGAATCAAGGGTGTGTACTTCTCAATTATCACCCAGGCCTCATTGATGGTTTTTTACCACTTCTTCAATGGCCAGCAGAAACTTGTCAATGGAACTAATGGTCTTAAGACCAGCACGACTGAAATTTTTGGTCTGCAAGCTGGTTCAGATGATGCCCAGTTGCTTTTTTACCGCATCACGCTAATACTTCTTCCCTTCGCATTTTTGCTTTGCAAATATCTTACTTCTGGGCGCTTTGGTGATTCACTTATTGGAATTCGTGATGATGAACCACGTCTTCGCTTTTCAGGTTTTAATCCAACTCCATTCAAGGTGATCGTCTTTATTGTCGCTGGTGCATTGGCTGGTGTTTCGGGTGCTCTTTATACAGTTCAGTCTGGTATTGTCTCTCCACAGTTCATGTCCATTTCAATGTCAATTGAAATGGTTATTTGGGTTGCTGTTGGAGGCAGGGGCACGCTCGTAGGTCCAATTCTTGGCGCTGTGGTTGTCAATTACCTTAGAAGTTTGGTTAGTGAGGCCCTGCCTGAAGCATGGTTATTTGTCCAAGGTGCATTATTTGTATTTGTTGTTGTTCTGATGCCTGATGGAATCTACGGATGGTTTACCAAAGGTGGATTCCGCGCCATGCTTGCAGCCTTCGGTTTAGCCAAGAAGACTGCAACCTATCCCAAGCTCGACCTTGATGAGTCAGCTCAAAGTGAGTCTGCATCAGCCTAAATGTCTCTAATCTTCCTTTGAATCTGCTCTCATGTCGCAAACCATTCTTGATCTAGATGACGTCAGCGTCAGTTTTGATGGCTTCTATGCCCTCACAGATCTTTCCTTTTCACTACGCCCTGGTGAGCTTCGCTCGATTATCGGCCCAAATGGAGCCGGTAAAACAACTTTCCTGGATGTGATTACTGGCAAAGTCCGTCCAACAAAAGGGGATGTGACACTGCGAGGCAAAAGCATCGTCGGCCTATCTGAGCAAAAGATTTCTCGCCTTGGCGTTGGACGCAAGTTCCAGACTCCTCGTGTTTGGGAGAACTTGACTGTTCAGCGAAATCTTGAACTTACGGCATCGCCGAATAAGAATCCCTTCGCGCTCTTGACTGAAACTCTAAGTGATGTAGTCAAAGATGAAGTTTTCAAGATCATGGAGTACGTGGGTCTCGCCCCTTATGCAAAGTGGCAGGCGGGGTCTTTGTCTCACGGCCAGAAGCAGTGGCTTGCTATCTCCATGTTGGTGGCCCAGTCTCCCGATATCATTCTCTTGGATGAGCCAGTCGCTGGTCTGACGGATGAGGAAACATCCAAAACTGCAGATCTAATCAAATCCCTTGCGGGCGAGCACACTGTTGTTGTGATTGAACACGACATGGAGTTTATTCGTGATCTTGGCGCTCCTGTTACTGTGCTTCATCAAGGCCAGAAACTGACCGAAGGGATGCTGGAGGAGGTAAAGGCAGATCCCCGTGTCATTGAAGTGTATCTCGGCGAATCTGATGATGACTAAATATTCCTTGCATTGAATTTTATGCTGACTGCAATTCCTGAATCATCTACCATGCACCCAACTTCTACTGACTTAATTCTTAAGGCATCTGGTATCAACGTTTATTATGGCGAAGGTCACATTCTCAGGGATGTTGATCTTCAAATTCCACAGGGAGAAATGGTCTGCCTGATCGGTCGAAATGGTGTGGGTAAAACCACGTTCTTGAAAACATTGATCGGTCTGCTTCAGCAGAAAAGTGGTTCTATTGAATATGAGTCAACTCAGCTACTTAAACAACCTCCATATCGTCGCGCACGCAACGGCATTGGCTATGTTTCCCAAGGTAGGGATATCATTCCTCGTCTCACAGTTCGTGAAAATTTGATGCTTGGTATGGAAGCTCTCCCTGGTGGAATGGGTAAAAATCGCCATATTGACCCCTTCATCTACGAACTTTTCCCCATTCTTGAGGAGTTTCTTAATCGGCGTGGTGGTGACCTAAGTGGTGGTCAGCAGCAACAGCTGGCCATTGCTCGTGCGTTGCTTGGCAAGCCCAAGCTTCTCTTGCTCGATGAGCCGACCGAGGGTATTCAGCCATCGATCATTCTTGATATTGAGCGTGCTGTTCAGCGCATCATCAAGGAGACCGGCATCAGTGTTTTATTGGTTGAACAGCATCTCCACTTTGTCCGTCAATCGAATTTCTACTACGCTATGCAGCGGGGTGGAATTGTGTCCAGTGGCCCCACGTCCTCCCTGTCTGAGGCCGTCGTTCAAGAGTTCCTCACTGTTTAGTTTCAGTTCCCATCAAGAATCCCCCGAACCAATTGTTGCGGGGGGTTTTCATGGGGTGCATTCGACAGCTCAGCAACCGCGATTCAGCATCCAAGGCCGAGTAGTGCTTTCCTGCAATCGTGGTTTGGTGGAAGGTTCCCTCATTTTTCTTGTGACAAGTTCAGGTTCCTTTCGTTCAGTTTTCAAGCGCAATCCACCTGTGAGCATCATCGGTGGATTGAACAGACGTTTTCCATGACTTCCGCATTCCGGACATTCAGTGCTGGTGTCACGATCCGAGATCGATCGCCACACTTCATAGGTCGGGCATTGGTTGCTGGAACAGGCGAATTCGTAAACTGGCATTGTCTCGAGTGGATCAAATAGAATCAGTTAATCGTTGGATTAACTCCTTTGCTGTTGAGCTGGGAGGGTTGGTTGTTCCTCAGCATGGAAGAATGTCTTTGTCAAAGATGGACGTCGGCAACGCCAGTGTGCAACAGGCATTGGGGATGTCGACAATGCCGCTGATCCTGCCTTCCACAGGTGCACAACTCAAGAGTAGATAGGCCTGTTCGCCGGTATAGCCGAACTTCTTCAGGTACTCAATTGCATTCAAGCAGGCACGACGGTAGGCAATGTGCACATCCATGTAGTACTGCTTGCCTTCGAATTCATCAACAGAAATTCCCTCGAAGACGAGGTAGTCACTGTAGTGAGGCTCCACAGGGCTGGTCTTGAACATGGGATTGACCATCCCGTACTTGGCCATGCCTCCTTTGATCAAATCGACATGCAGATCGAGATAGCCCGACATCTCGATGGCACCACAGAAGGAGATTTCTCCATCACCCTGTGAGAAGTGAATGTCTCCCATGGAGAGTTTTGCCCCTTCCACATACACAGGAAAATAGATTCGTGTGCCTTTGGTGAGGTTTTTTATGTCGCAGTTGCCGCCATGTTCCCGGGGCGGAACGGTGCGGGCGGCCTCATTGGCGATGCGGTCAAAATCACCCGCTGCCACAGTGCCAAGAATGGCACTGTTGGGGTTGGGCAGAGCAGCCAGCACTGGATCACTGCCGGAGAGGCCTGCGCCGTAGGTCCGACGATCCGGAGCAGTGTTGACCAGTTCTGTTTCGCGGCGGTTCCACTCGTTGAGCAGTTCCATCGAAGGGGCACAGCCGATCAGACCTGGGTGCGTGATGCCGGCGAAGCGCACGCCGGGGATGTGGCGTGATTCTGTGTACACACCCTCCAGATCCCAGATGGCTTTAGCTGCCTTGGGGAAATGATCGGTGAGGAAACCGCCGCCATTCTCTTTGGCGAAAACTCCAGTGAAACCCCATTCATCACCCTGGAGTGCTCCCACCTCGAGGATGTCCACGACAAGAATGTCGCCTGGCTGGGCACCGTCCACCCAGATAGGACCACTCAGAACGTGAACAACCTCCAGATTGACATCAGCAATATCTTGCGGATCGTCGTTGTCCTTGATCTGTCCATCGGTCCAGTCCTTGCACTCGATCCGGAAGATGTCGCCTGGTTTGACTGAGGCAACAGCAGGAATGTCGGGGTGCCACCTGTTGTGACCAGGCATATCCTGCTGGTCCATGGGCTTGGTGAGATCCACCTTGAACAGGGTCTCGGGCATGAAGAAGCACTATCAACCAACAACATTCAAACCAGCACAAATAAGCTGAGATGTTGCAGCTGATACTTATTTCATTTAAGACATTTCGGGATTAAATATATTCGTATTGAGTGCCACTAAAAATTCTTTGTCGTTTTGATATAGCGCCGAGGTTGGCTTTATGCCAACCTCGGACAAACTTCATTAAACCGTCACTGCTTCAACAGGCTTTTCGCTTGTTGTTCCGTTTTTAGGCATGGGTCCAAGCTTCACGCCTTCGGGGTAGTACTTCCACCCGTCGCGGACCCGAATGCTGCTGTCCCAAGGGAGTTTGTATTCGCCTTTGGCCAGGTCTTCGACCCAGGTGAGGTAGTTCTCTTTTTCGCCACCTGGCTTGCCCACATAGGCACGACATCCCAGATTAAAGATGTTGTTTTCAAGTGCCCAATTTTCCCTTGCTTTGTCAACAAGGCGTGGGAATAGTTCTGCTGTAACGATCTCCCAGGGGTTGCGATGTCCTTGTTGAATGACGTTGCCGTCGTAGTTGCAAACTGTTCCTTCGCCGAAGTAGTAGAACACACCATCGTAACCAGCCAGGTTGACTGAAATGGTGTACATCAGGTTCTGCCAAGCATTGGTTCGGTTGGTCCAAATCCACTGGTCATTCACTTGGGTTGAGTAACCCGAAATGCGAATGTAGACATTTGCTCCCTTGTATGCAGCTTCACGAGCAAGTTCTGGGAACATGCCGTCATGGCAGATGCAGACAGCGAGCTTGGAGCCTTTGGGCCCATCACAGACAGGCATGCCGTAGTTGCCTGGTGACCATGGCTCAATGGGGACCCAGGGTTGCAGTTTCCGGTAGTGCAGTGCTATTTCGCCATCTGAATTAATGATGATGGCTGAATTGAAGGGAGGTTTGCTTGGGTCGTCATTGACCTCCATTAATGAAAACACGCCCCAAACATCGTTCTCTTTGCAGGCTTGTTTGAAGCGGCCTATTTCTGGAGAATCGATGGTTAAAAGCATCTCATCGTATGTCCAGATCGATGTGTTGAGCCCCTGAGTCGAATACTCCGGCATCACGATCAGGTCGGCTTCCGGATAGCCGGCTTTCGTTGTTCCAACTGCTTTGCAGATTTGATCAACCTGGGTCTGAATATCTTCGGGTCCTTTAATTACAGGAACCGGGTACTGAATCATCGCGACGAGCAGTGATTCGTCCCAAGAGCTAACGCTGCCGGTGCTGGCCATAAACAGAGAATGGGAACCATTCTCATTGTGCTGTCAGGATTTTGATGCAGATGTATCTCATGATGCAAAACGCGCCTTTTCAAGATCGACTAAGTTATTTTTGATACCAATTTTTGATCAGTCGTCCTCGAAATCGTCTTTTCGGCAAGCATTCTGGGCCAAGCGTTTTGCCCACGCCGGAGCTGGCTCGCCTCCCTTGTTTTGATCTCTTCCGTCGAAGTAGATCAACAATTGCCAGTCGGTGATCCCCCCTGCTTCCCCTGGTATTTCGTCTGGTTCAAGCCAGCGCCCATAGATGTTGTCGTACTCGGGCCAGTTCGGCAGGTCCGGCATGCTGCATACAGCGTTGACTTCTGCGCTTCTCTCGTCCACCCCGGGGGCGCTGACCGAAACCCCACCATCGAAGAGTCCGTTGGGTGTTCCGGGGCGAAACGCTTTGGTTAGCGTGACGATCGTCCCGCCATCGATCACGATGGCATCGCCTGGCTCTGCTTCGTGGAGTCGTGTCTCTGTGGGAGCACCGTTGCAGGCTTGACAGAGCAGGGCCACTGCTGTCCCCAGCAGGATCCGATGCGCTGTTGCGACTTGTTTTGGCATGACGTTGCGATGCCTCTTATGAACTGAGACGCCTTTCTGTCTACATCCCGGCCAAACCATTAAAAAAAGTTTTTTTTCTACCGATGTGTAGCTCTCTGAACTCCATGAAAAGCTTTGCGATGGTCAAAATTTGTCTGTAGCAACGGCTACATTTCGTTCACCCTGAGCCAGGGCGCATCTACAGCGAGCCATGGAACGGGGGCTCGTCTATTGCCATCGTCGCCATGTCAGTTCTTATTTTCCGGGGAGTTCATTACGAACGAGATACAAGGCTCCCCGGCGCTGAAGCTCCTGTCCAACAGCTGATTTATCGCTCCCCCGCCCAGGAGGCGCGTGTGATCCGCTCGGCCCAGACGGCGGCGCTACTCCAGTTGGAGGATCCGAAAGAGTGCAGCCGTCTTGTTTACCGAGGCGTTCCGGTTCGTCCTCTTCAGGCCAAGAGGCTCGACCGTGCTCCGATTCAACAGGGAGGCTTCATTCGCTCTCGTATGACAGCGGAGTTGCTCGGCATCAATCCTGTTAAACCAGCCGGCGCACCTGTGCGCTCTCATGGCGTCGTGCGATCTCGTCATACTGCTGACTTGCTGAGGCTGGATTGCCGGAGGTTTAAGTCTTCCCGTTTGTACAGGGGCGTTGTCAACTGAGGTGAACTGATTTCAACAGTTAGCTGGCCCAGAGGGATTCCTTTGCCGGTTCATCTTCCATGGCGTAGTCGCTCACATCGGCACGCACATGCAGCATCTGACCCGACATCGACATCTTCCAGATTTCCAGGCGAGCATCCTTAGGCGCTTCGAACCAAAAGACTTCCGTAGGCATCACCACCTTCTCTCGATAGAAATGGTTAGCGCCGATGCATTTCACGATCACCATCCGGCTGGTGTCATTTTGATAAACGCACTCAATCATCTTGAGTATATTGAATCATGCCAATATCGTGTCCCTGAGGCAAGTGGGGTGTTTGATTGGTCACCGAATCAGCACGCCTTTAGATTTAGTAAAGATGAGTTGATACAGAGCAGGCTAATTTCGTAGCGGTGGTCACACTTCTTGCCAGGTTTGGTGTGGCGGATGTCGCTCAGGGTTTGGAAGATCCCACATAGCGGCTCTTTCGTTTCAACTGAAACAAACCTTTTTTGCTGCCTTTTGCATTATTGATTTGTTGATGTGGGGGTATTGAGAAATGGAAGAACCAATCAGCTTGAGTGTTACTCAACAGTTCGATGTTGAGCGTATGAATCGCGCAATCGAATCAACCCTTGATCCGCAGAAGTTGCAGGTGTTGGCCAAGCAATTGCTTCAGGCTTGGCATTCCCAGCGGGCTGCAACAGTTTGGGTAACGCGGCAGAGGGAGCAGCTGGGCTGATGCTTGTTCTCGTTAACCTTTAAGCAGCAAGCTCAGAAGCGAAGCGTTGCGGGTTGTGGTTTGGCCGTTTCAGGGATGTGCGATCTGCTTGCCCAGCCGCCGCCAGATCAGCCTGCAGAGCTGAATTGCAACTGCGCAGTCGTGACCAGCTGGGCAGTTGATGGGCAATTGGTGCCTGCATTAGTTTTGCCAAGCCAGGGCGCAAGAGGCCGGCAAAGTTCTGAACAGCTAGTTCTTCGCTATGGCGGTCATAGGGCAGTCGATTGATTGCCGAATCAAGGCCGAACTGACGCACGCGATCCTCGCCAACTCTTCTGTATAGCACTTCTAGCGTTGGCAGTTGATCCATCGACATCACGCAGCCCTCGTGTTCCATCAGGCCGCGTAAGACCGTGCCAAAAATTTCACCGGCCATGCGCTGCAGGCCTTCAGTCGGTTGCTGCCCCAACTCTTTGTGTTTGTGGTCGAACAACCCGAGATCAACTTGAGCAATTCGGCTTGAGGCCACATGGCGGTACACCTCGGATAGCAGCCCAACCTCGAGGCCCCAGTCCGAGGGAATGCGCAGATTCATCGCCAAATCGGTGGTGAATGCAAATTCGCCAGCTAACGGGTAACGGAATGACTGGAGATAGGCCAGATAGGGCAGGGGCCCGAAAATCTGTTCCAGGCTGGCGAGCAGCGGACCAACAAACAGGCGGGTGGCGCGGCCTTGGAGCGCTTGGGTCTCAAGCGACAGGCGGCTGTAGAAGGCCTTGACGTAGGCAATGCCGTGGGAGCGGTCGAGCAGGGGACGGAGCATGCGCTCCGGATATGCGGATCCGAAGGTTCTGATATCGGCATCGAACAGACCAACGACCTCAGCGTTTTGGCATGCCACTCCAAGCCCCTGCCAGACAGCCCAGCCTTTGCCCGGTGGTCCGGTGACGTCGAGTCCCAGCTCACCCACCGATTCGAGCAAGTCCCGAACGGCGGGACCGTTGGTCCAGTGCACCCGAACAGGGAAGGGCATCCCTTCAAAAAACTTTTCTGCCGCTTTGACCTCCTCTGCACTCTTGGCTGCCAACGCCACGACCAGCTCGTTGAGCCCTTTTAAACCTGAGAGTGTGTCTCGTATCAGCCCCAGGGCCGGGCGGCTGAATTCCTCCATTAGACAGGGGATCAGCAGGGTGGTTGGTCGCTGACTCAGCTCCTGGTTAAAGGCAACCGCATCGAGATTGCCCAAGCTGTAGTCATGGACTGTGCTGATCAAGCCCTGCTGAAAATCCATGTGGTGTTCGATGCAACAACAGAGGACAGAGTCCTGCCTCATACCTGAGCGGTGTTGAGGAGGAAGGTGATGCAGCCCCCGCGCGACGAGACGCTGCGGATCCTGCTTGGTGATTTGTACCCGAACGATTCTTCCGGGGATGGCAAGGAGTTGTCGTCGCAATTGCTGCAGATCTTTAGCCAATCGTCAGGAGATGGCGATATGGCAGAACCCATCGACCGTTGGGACGGCGGCGATGCGGTCTTGATCACCTACGCCGACACCATCGGTGATGAGGGTGTGCCGGGTCTTCAAGCGCTGAAGTCATTTGTGAATCGCCATCTGCACCCTTTTGCTGCGGTGATTCATGTGTTGCCTTTTCTGCAATCCACCAGTGATGGTGGTTTTGCTGTGGCCAGCCACACAAGGCTCGAGACGCGTTTCGGTGATTGGAGCGATCTTGCTGCCTTGGCCCAGGGCAGGCGGCTGATGGCCGATCTCGTTTTGAATCATGTGTCAGCGTCTCACCCCTGGGTGCAGCAGTTCATGCGGGATGAACAGCCCGGCCGCTCCTGTGTGCTAGAGGCATCACCCGATCCCTGCTGGGCGGATGTTGTTCGGCCTCGCAGTTCCAATCTGTTTACGCAATTGAGGGGCCCCAAGGGCGCGCGCCAGGTCTGGACCACCTTTGGTCCCGATCAGGTGGATCTCAATTGGCGCAGTGCGGAGGTTCTGCTGGGCTTTGCCCGTTTGATGCAGCGTATGGCTCGGCACGGGGTGCGTTGGATCCGTCTGGATGCCGTGGGTTTCGTCTGGAAGGAACCCCACACCTCATGCATCCATCTGCCGCAGGCGCATCAACTTGTTCAGGTGTTGCGGCTGCTGCTCGATCAGGTGGGACCCGATGGCGTCGTGGTCACGGAGACCAACGTGCCGGAGCAGGAAAATCTCTCCTATTTGAGGAGCGGTGATGAAGCTCATCTGGCCTACAACTTTCCACTGCCCCCTTTGTTGCTGGAGGCCAGTGTCAGTGGCCGCGCCGATCTTCTTAATGCTTGGTTGAGTCGTTGGCCCCACCTACCGCCGCAGACGGGGTTGCTCAATTTCACTGCTTGTCATGATGGCATCGGCTTAAGGCCGCTGGAGGGTCTGATGCCCCAAAAGCGTTTGCTCCAGCTGCTCATCGGTTGTGAACAACGGGGTGGGCTGGTCAGCCACAGGATCATGAGTTCCGGCGACGAGGTTCCCTACGAGATCAATATCAGCTGGTGGAGTGCCATGGCGGATGGGGGAATTGACCCCACGTATCTCCAAAGGGAACGTTTCTTGCTCACCCAACTGATGATCCTGGCCTTGCCCGGGGTTCCCGCCTTCTATCTGCCGGCGTTGCTTGCGGCTCCCAATGATCTGACCCGCTTTCGCCGCACCGGCCACCGCCGGGATCTGAATCGGCCCCAGTTCACGGCCCAGGCCTTGGAGCGCCGCCTGGCGGATCCCGATTCAGATGTATACGCATTGCTGCCGCTGCTGAGGCGGGCTCTGGCGGAACGGGGTTTTCATCCGGCCTTGCACCCGGATGCTCCCATGACGGTGCTGAGCGCCGATCGGAGTGATCGCGTCATCCTGCAGCGCTCCGGCGGGGGCGAAACGGTGGTGGCTGTTCACAACATGACGGCAGCGCGCCTGAGCTTGCGTCTCAGTGGCTTGGGGGGCGATCTGAACCAGCCTTGGGCCGATTGCCTGAGCGGTCATGTGTTCGCACCACATCAGTTGCATTCGCTAGAGCCTTATGCGGTGCATTGGTTGGTTCAGCCATGACCGCAAGTGTTGATCCGGCCTGGTGGGTGGTGACCGATCTCGACGGCACCTTGCTGGATCACAGCTACGACTGGTCGCCTGCCAAGGATCTGATTCGTCAGCTGCAACAGCGCGGGATTCCGGTGATTCCGTGCACCAGCAAAACGGCGGAGGAAGTGCGTGGCTTTCGCGCAGAGGCGGGGCTAAGCGACCCGTACATCGTTGAAAACGGTGGCGCTGTTCACGGTGAAACCCCGGTAGGGGAGCCCTGGGAGCTGCCGTTGGGTCCGAATTGGACGGAGCTGAAACCACAGTTGCAGCGTCTTCAAAGTGAGCTGGGCGAGCCTCTGCGTCCGTTGGATGAACTCAGTGAGGAGGAGGGTCACCGGTTGTTGGGGCTGGGTGGTGAAGCCTTGCGCCAGGCGCAGCGGCGGTGTTGCAGCGTGCCTTTCGTTCCGCCCTCCGCGGAGGGACGTGGTCGCCTTGAAGCCTTGGTGCAGCGGATGGGCCTCACGGTGGTGCAGGGCAACCGAATGGGGCATCTGCTGGGCCCAGGCATCAGCAAAGGCAAGGCCTTGGCCACCTTAAAAAAATATCTGGGTGCCGAGCAGGTGAAGGTCTTAGCCTTGGGGGATTCCCCCAACGATCTGCCATTGCTCGAGGTGGCCGATATTGCTGTCGTTGTGCCCGGGCTCGACGGCCCCCATCCTGAGTTGTGCTCCGGTCTTGCCGCCGGGCGATTCCAGCTTGCGGGAGCCCCCAATGCCAACGGATGGGATGAGGCTGTGCGCAGGATTCTTCGGATCTAGCCATTCGGTGGCCCCTGTCTCAATGGAGCAGGGAACGCCATAGCTCCACTGCAGCAATCGCTGCTGCCATGGGTTTGCGGTTGTGGGAAGTGATTGGTCGACAGCTGAGGCTGTTTATCAGAACGGCCTGATCATCGGTATCGAACTCTGGTGCCAGCTCGGTTTCCACCGCCAGGCCCTGGGCCAGCGCACGGCCCCGCATCACCCCTGGAAGACAGCCGCTGCTGAGGGCTGGCGTCAGCCACTGACCGCACCGCTGGACCAGCAGGTTGGCCGCCGTTCCGCAGCACAGGGCCCCAGCCGTGTTCAAGAGCAGAGCGTCGTCAGCGCCTTGTTCCTGTGCCTCTCTCCGGGCCTGGATGGATTGCCCGTAGGCGAAGGTCTTGCAACGGCTTAGCTGGCTTGAGGTGTTGCGGCGCTCATGGCGACTGGTGATGGTGGTGACGGGTGAAAACGTCGGTGTGCATGGCTGAAGGGTGAGCCAAAAGCGGTGGTGTCCTGATGCTGGAAGCCCGATCCCGCGTTGGGATGTGCTGCCACGGCTCCAGTTCAGGCGCAGGACTCCATCGGCTTCGCTCAGCTGGCTGCGTTGAATCGCGGCTTCAATCACAGGCTCCAATGCGTCGCGCTGCGGTGGTGCATCCATGCCCAGCAACGCAGCACTGTTACTCCAGCGCTGCAGGTGCTCCTGCAGAAGTTGAGGCTTACCGTAGCTGACTAGAACGGTTTCAAAGAGGCCATCGGCCAGGAGCAAAGCCCGGTCGTCGAGGGGAAGGTTCAGACTTGCTGCAGTTCCCCAGAGGCCGTTGATCCAGGCGATGGACGATGTCATGTCAGCGCCTCCAGCAACGGCTGCAGTTTCCACATCAACTCCTCCGCTTCGCCGAGGGGATCTGAGTCGGCCACAATTCCGCAGCCGGCATGGGCCCGGAGGGTTTCGCCTTGTCGCAGCAGAGACCGAATCAAGATGTTGCTGTCGAAGCTGCCATCCCAGTCGATCCGCAGCAATGATCCGCAGTAAGGCCCGCGGCTGGTGGGCTCGAGTTCATGAAGACGCTGGCATGCCCGCAGTTTGGGTGCTCCGCTAATCGATCCTCCAGGCCAACTGGCCTCCAAGAGATCGACCCAGCTCAATCCGGCCTGCAGTTGTCCCTCCACGACTGAGGTGAGGTGATGCACGGAGGCAAAACTTTCGAGCCCCACCAACTGGGGAACCTGGATCGAACCCGGCTGGCAGGAACGACCGAGGTCGTTACGCAGCAGGTCAACGATCATCACGTTCTCCGCGCGGTCTTTATCGCTGCAGACGAGTTCCGCGGCGAGGTTCGCATCCTGTTCGGGGTCGCCATGGCGCGGCCTGGTGCCTTTGATCGGCCGGGTTTGCACGGCTCCCTGGGCACTCACCTGCAGAAACCGCTCCGGGGACGATGACAACAATGCTTCGTTCTGGTCGCTGACGATCAGTCCTGAAAAGGGGGCTGGACAGGCATCTCTCAGGGTGAGAAACAGCTCCAGGGCACTGCTTTTCTGGGGCCAGGCTGTGCTGCAACAAGCCGTGAGATTGGCTTGGAAAAGATCACCTGCCGCGATCAGATCATGGATGCGCCGCACACCTGCGGCGTATTGCTGTGGTGTGGTGTGGTGACGCCAGGCTGTGAGGGGGATCGATGCGGGCTCAACTTTGGGCTGCTGAGTTCTGGAGGCCAGCTGTTGGGCCAAGTTGTCTAGGGCAGCTGTGCTGCTGGCTTCGATCCACAGCTTGCGTTCCTGGAGATCAAAGCGAAGAACCGGATCGTGCCGGGCGATCCAAAGCGTTGCCATGCCATCGCTGGCCCAGGGGTTGCCCGGTTCAACCCAAGCGGCGGCTTCGTAGCTCAGCCAGCCGCACCAATGCCCTGGGGCAAGCCTACGCAGAGCCTCGAAGGGATTGGTGGCTCCCGGCTCTCCAGGGAGGCCGCGGCAACAGATGATTTCGTGGGGAGCGACTGCTAGGGTTGCCCAGCGGCCAAGGGTGCTGCCGTCGCCATCCAGCCATATCAGGCCTTGTTCGCTGTAAGCATGGACAAGTTGGCGGGCGATTGCTTGGGGCTTCTGCCAGGGCAGTTCAAGCCGCTGTGGGGGGATCATGCCTTTGCGGAACTGCAGAGGTCAGGACGTCCTGCCTCGCGGAGCGCTGCATCACGAATGCGGCAGCTGTCGCAGACGCCGCAGGGGTGGGTGCCGCCGCTGTAGCAACTCCAGGTTGTCGCAATCGGAACACCCAGGCGAAGGGCTTCCTCAACGATGCGGACCTTGCTCGACTGCACCAGGGGTGCCCAGAGTTGGGCGCCATGGCCCTCCCGACCGGCCTTGCTGGCGAGGTCGGCCAGAGTCTGGAAGGCTTTGAGGTAGTCGGGCCGGCAGTCGGGGTAACCCGAGTAGTCGACAGCATTCACGCCCAGCACCAACCTTTCGGCCCCGCGTGTCTCCGCCAGGCTGAGGCCAATGGAGATGAACACGGTGTTGCGCCCGGGCACATAGGTGGGCGGGATTCTGCCCTCTTCAACTCCATGGGTTGGGATCGAGATGCTGGCGTCGGTGAGGGCTGAGCCCCCCCAGTTGGCCAAGTTCACGGCGATGCAGTGATGCTCTGCCAAGCCAAGTTGCTGGGCGACGTCAGCGGCGGCATCCAATTCACGGCGATGGCGCTGGCCATAGTCGAAGGACAGACCGATGACGCGGTCGCCTTGCTCAAGGGCCAGGGCAGCAGCGGTCGCGGAATCCAACCCGCCGGAGAGCAGGGCGATAGCAGTGCGTTGACTCATTTCAGGACCGTGAGTTCGTGCAGTGCGCAATAGTCCTGCGCATCCAGCTCGGTGCCCTTTGCTTGTTCAAGCAGGGAAAGCAGCCCGGTGAGCCCCTGGTCTTGGAGGCCAGCGGTTGTCGCTTCCTCCAGGAAAAGGCGCAGGTCTTTTCGCAGCAGGGCGGTGCTGAAGTTGGGATCGGCGTACTTGTGATCCAGCATCCGTTGCAGCTTCTTGTCGAAGGTGGGGGCGTAGAGCGCTGACGGTCGCAGGATGGCCATGAACGTCTCCACAGGAACGCCGGCCTGCTGAACCAGTTGCAGGGAGAGGGAGAAGCTGTGGGTGAGGCTGGCGATCAGCTGATTGAGGGCCAGCTTGGTGGCAGCACCGCTGCCGACGGGGCCTACGAGCAGAGGCTTTTGGGAGAGATGGGAGAGGAGTGGTTGTTGCGCTTCGAAGACAGTGGCCTCGCCGCCAGCCATCACCAGCAGCGATCCGCTGAGCGCTTGAGGTTTGCTGCCGAGCACTGGGGCTTCCAGGTAATGCCCACCCTGGTCTGCAACCTGCGTTGCGAGTTTGCGGCTTTCCTCCACTCCCATGGTTCCCATGGGGATGACCGTTGAGCCTTGCAACTCCCCAACCGTCTCGATCACGGATGCAGTTGCAGTCCCGTCGCGCAAGATGAAGATCAAGACTCTGTCGTTTCCTACGGCTTCCCCTAGATCGTCTATCGCTGTTGCACCCTTCTCCACGAGGGGGACGATGCGGGAGGGATTCCGGTTCCAGACGTGGACGTTGAGACCCTGCTCCAGCAATCGCGTTGCGATAGCCGTTCCTAGAAGCCCTGTGCCAAGAACGGCCACTGAGGTCATGGCTCAGGCAATTAAAAACTTCTTTTCAACCTCAAAGTAATGGAGCAGATCCCTGGCCAGAAGGGTGCTGAGCAGAGACCGCCCTCACCGGCATTGTTCAGCGGATTCCAAGCCATTTGTGGCTTTGCATGCTGAGGCGCCATCTGGCGTGTTGAAGCACATGATCCACAGCCAGCTCTTCTCCGATGGTGCTCTCCCAGCCCGGCTGAAGCAGTCGTTGAGTTTTGTCCTCACACTGCGACTCCATTGCCGCAGCGAAGCTGATGTCTTCCGGGCCATGCACCACGACTTTCAGCTCATGGCAAGCCTGCAAAAGGTCTCGCCGAGGTGGGCGGTGGCGTTTCGGCGAGAGGGTGATCCAGTCGAAGCGTCCGCTCAGCGGATCCACTCCACTGGTTTCCAGATGCAGGGGGAGACCACATCGCGCATCGAGTGCTTGGGTGAGGTGCTGCAGATTGTGATGCAGCGGTTCCCCACCCGTTATCACAACAAAGTTGGCCCCGGCTTCAGCAGCTATCTGGGCTGCTGAAGCCAAATCGTCGATTGGATGTTCAGGGTGTCCCTGGGTGGGCCACGAGTGCTTGGTGTCGCACCAGGGACAGCCCACCGTGCAGCCGGCTAAGCGAATAAAAAAAGCACTGCGTCCGGCATGGTGGCCTTCTCCCTGGAGGGAATGGAACGTTTCAACCACCGGAAGATGCTGAGAGTCAGCCATCGATGCGGTTCATGGAATCGCAATGTCTCCCTGTTGACGCAGGGCCTGAGCGGGTGAATCGGGAAGGCGTTGTTGGGCTGCTTCGATCAATCCCCGGAACAATGGATGGGGGTGTCCAGGACGGGACAGGAATTCCGGGTGGTACTGGCAGGCCGTGAAAAACGGATGGCCCTTTAATTCGATCAACTCCACCAGACGGCCGTCCGGGGAGGTGCCGCTCACCACATAGCCGGATTCCAGGAAGAGATTGCGATAGGAGTTGTTGAATTCGTAGCGGTGACGGTGCCGTTCGTAGACCACCTCGTCCCCGTAAAGCCTTTGGGCCAGGGTTCCCGGCGCAATCCTGCAGGGGTAGACCCCCAGCCGCATCGTGCCGCCTAGGTCGACCACGTCCTGCTGTTCTGGCAGCAGGTGAATCACGGGATGCGGCGTGTTTTCGTCTAATTCGGCGCTGGTGGCCTCGGTGAGGCCGGCCTGGTTGCGGGCCCACTCGATCACAGCGGTTTGCATCCCAAGGCACAGACCGAGGAAGGGCACGCGTTGCTCCCGTGCCCAGCGAATCGCAGCAATTTTTCCGTCGACGCCACGGTTGCCGAAGCCACCGGGAACCACTACGGCGTCCATCCCTCGCAGGAGTGCATCGGCGCCGTCGGATTCAATCTGTTCGGCGCACACCCAGTGCAGGTCGAGGGATGCATCCTGGGCAATGCAGGCATGCTGCAACGCTTCGACAACGGAGAGATAGGCGTCGTTCAGCTGCACGTACTTGCCCACCAGGGCCACCTTCACCGACGGCCCGGGGTTACGCAGCTTGTTGACAAGTTGTTCCCATGCCGCCATGTCGCTGTCATGGTCGGTCAGGTTCAGCACGTCCAGCACTTCACGGCACAGACCCTCCTGCTCGAGGATCAGTGGCACGGCGTAGATGCTGTCGGCATCCAAGGAAGGAATCACGGCGCGGGTAGGCACACCGCAGAAGCCGCCGATTTTGCGTTTGAGATCGTCGCTGATGTCGCGATCACTGCGGCAGACGAGCACATCCGGCTGGATGCCGATGGAGCGCAGTTCTTTGACCGAGTGCTGGGTTGGCTTGGTTTTGAGTTCGCCGGAGGTGCCGATGAAGGGCAGCAGGGTGACGTGGATGTAGGCCAAATCGTTGCGGCCCACGTCCTCGCGGAATTCGCGAATGGCTTCGAGAAATGGCAGTGATTCGATGTCGCCTACGGTGCCGCCGATTTCGGTGATCACCACATCGGCGTTGCTGTTGGACGCAACCCGGTGAATACGCTCGCGAATTTCGCCGGTGATGTGGGGAATCACCTGAACGGTGCCGCCGTTGTAGTCCCCGCGGCGTTCCTTGTTAATCACCGACTGGTAGATCGAGCCGGTGGTCACGCTGTTCAGCCGTGACATCGCCGTGTCGGTGAAGCGCTCGTAATGGCCCAGGTCGAGATCGGTTTCGGCGCCGTCTTCGGTGACGAAGACTTCCCCATGCTGGAACGGGCTCATAGTCCCTGGATCCACATTGAGGTAAGGATCAAGCTTGAGGATGGAAACGTTGTAGCCCCGCGACTTCAGCAGCCGGCCGAGACTCGCTGCCACGATCCCCTTGCCAATGCTGGACACCACTCCACCGGTGATGAAGACGAATTTGGCCATGACCTGCCGGGCGATTTTTCAAATTAGCTGGCGTTGGTAGCGTGCTCCAGAGCTCAGGCGGTCAGAGAGTTAGCTATCGAGCAGGCTGCGCAGCATCCAGGCGGTTTTCTCGTGCACCTGAAGGCGCTGTGTGAGGAGGTCCGCAGTGGGTTGATCATTGGCAGCATCTGCGATGTCAAAGACACTGCGAGCAGTACGTGCCACGGCCTCATGGTCGCTCATCAGCTGCTGCACCATGTCCATAGCGGCAGGGATGGAGCTCGCTTCCTTGAGCGAGGCCAGCTTGGTCAGGGTGCTGTCGCCGAACGGGGCTGGCATGCCAAGGGCACGAATGCGTTCCGCGATTTCATCAAGAGAGTCCCAAAGTTCGTTGTACTGGGCGTCGAACATCCCGTGAAGGGAGTTGAACATCGGACCGGTCACGTTCCAGTGAAATCCGTGGGTCTTGCCGTACAGCACCCAGGTGTCGGCTAGCAGCCGTCCCAGACCATCGGCAATTTGCCGGCGCTGGTCTTCGGAGATGCCGATGTCGATCGAGCTGCTCATTTGATTTAGGTGCAGAAGGCGCGATTTTGACTCAGGAATCAAGGCACTGGATGTAATCCCGGACCTTGATGCGTCGTTGGGGTTGCCGCAATTTGAGCAGGGCGCGGGTTTCGATCTGACGAACGCGCTCCCTGGAGAGTTTCAGTTCTTCCCCGATCTGGGCCAGGGTCTGGGGCGTGTCGTCCTCCAAACCAAAGCGCCTGCGCAGGACAGCGGCCTCCCGACTGGTGAGTTCATCCAAAAGATCCTCCAGATCGTTGTGGAGTTCGTCGTGGGTCAGGGTCTGCTCGGGGGTGGCATGGCCGTCTTCGATCAGATCTCCGAGCTGGGTGTCCTGTTCGCGACCGACGCGGGTGTCCAGAGAGACCGAGCGGGGCACCCGGGCCAGGGTTTGGCGAACGGTGTCCTCACTGATGCCTAGTTCGCGAGCCAGATCCGCGATCGAGGCGATGCGCCCTTCGTTGCTTGCAATCTCCTGCTGGACCCGTTTGATCCGGTTCAGTTTTTCGGTTACATGGACAGGCAAGCGGATGGTGCGGCTCTGGGTCGCAATGGCCCGGGTGATGCCCTGACGGATCCACCAGTAGGCGTAGGTGCTGAACCGGAAGCCGCGGGTGGGGTCAAACTTTTCCACTGCCCGTTCCAGCCCGAGCGTTCCTTCCTGAACCAGGTCCAGGATTTCCATGCCCCGCTGCTGGTACTTCTTGGCCACCGCCACCACAAGCCGCAGGTTGGCCTGGATCATGTGGTCTTTGGCTCGCCGACCGTTGCGGAGGGCCAACCTCAGGTCTTTGGCCTCCAGTTGGGCCTGCTCAGCCCAGGCCTGATAGCCCGCATCGATCCGCTGCTGCAATTCGGGTAGGTCAAGTCCAGCCGCCCGAGCCCATTCCTGCTTGGTTGGCCAGTGGCTGTGCTGGTTTGCCTCGCGGCGTTGCAGCTCTTCAAGACGGTGCAGTTCACCGATTGCTTCATGGCTTTCGGCTAGCTCCCGTTGCTGGTGCAGCAGTGCTTCGCGGCGCTGCACCAGACGTGCCAGGGTGACCTCCTCTTCGTTGGTGAGCAGGTCAACTCGGCCGATGTCCTGAAGATAAAGCCGCAGCAGATCAGTCGTGCCGCTGGTACGGCGCTCACGGGTCCCCCCGGTCCTTCGGGGCTTGCTGGGCAAAAGCTGGCCTTGGTGAACTCCAACTTCAGGGTTCCTCGCCGTTGACCGCGGTGCGACAAATGCGCTGATTCCCTTCGGGATCTGCTCAGCCCCTTGGTCGAGGTCAGTCCTCCTGGTCGGGCTCTACCCAAGTGCTGGCTACATGCAGTTCCTCCAGCTGCTTGTCAGCCACGCCCCCTGGGGCATTGGTCATCAGACAACGGGCCTGTTGGGTCTTGGGGAAGGCGATGGTGTCGCGGATCGATTCCTCACTGGCCAGCAGCATCACCATGCGGTCCACACCGAAGGCCAGTCCGCCGTGGGGAGGTGCGCCCAGATCGAGAGCATCCATCAGGAAGCCGAACTGTGCCCGGGCCTCCTCGAGGGGCAAGCCAACCGTCTGCAACACCTTTTGCTGCAGGGCGGAGTCGTGGATGCGCAGGGATCCGCCTCCGAGCTCAAGGCCGTTGAGTACAAGGTCATAGGCCTGGGCCCGGGCTCCAGGTAGGGTGCCGGCCCATTGGGAGGCATCACTGCCGAGATCCTCGGCATTGGGGGCGCAGAAGGGGTGGTGCAGGGCCTCATAACGGTTTTCATCGCTGTTGAACTCGAACATCGGGAAGTCCACCACCCAGAGGAAGTTCCACTGGTCGTTGTCCCGGTCGGCCTTGACCATGCCCAGCTTCTTGGCCAGGTACTGGCGCACCCTGTCAAGCGCCTTGTTCACCGTTGCGGTGTCGCCGGCGCCGAACAGCAGCAGGGTGCCGGGTTCCGCCCCGGTGCGGCTTAGTAGCTCCTGCTTCTGCTCATCGCTGAGGTTGTCCTTGATCGCACCGATGGTGTCGATCTCGCCGCCGTCGCGCACGCGGATGAAGGCCAGGCCACCGGCACCGGCTTTCTGGGCTTCGCTGAATACGTCTCCGCCGGGCTTGATCCGCACGTTGGAGATGGCGTCGTTGCCGCCGGGAACAGCAATGCACTTCACCGCTCCGCCGGATTTCACTGCACCGCTGAACACCTTGAAGCCCATGTCTTTGACGATGGAGCTCACGTTGGTGAGCTCCATGCCGTAGCGGGTGTCGGGCCGGTCGGTGCCGTAGCGCTCCATGGCTTTATGCCAGGTCATGCGGGGGAAGGGCCGCGGAAGTTCGATGCCCTTCACGGCCTTCCAGATGGCGCAGATCAGCGATTCATTCAGTTCCAGGATCTGCTCTTGATCCATGAAGCTCATCTCAATGTCCAGCTGGGTGAATTCCGGCTGGCGGTCGGCGCGTAGGTCTTCGTCGCGGAAGCAGCGTGCCACTTGGTAGTAGCGCTCGATGCCCCCCACCATCAGTAGCTGCTTGAACAACTGAGGGGATTGGGGCAGCGCGAACCATTCTCCGCCGCAGACCCGGCTGGGCAGCACATAGTCGCGGGCACCTTCAGGCGTGGAGCGGGTCAGCACCGGGGTCTCCACCTCGATGAAACCTTCGTCTTCCAAAAAGCGACGGGCGGCTTGGATGGTCTGGGCTCGCAGCCGCAGGTTGTCGTTCATCCGCTTGCGGCGCAAATCCAAGTAACGGTGCCGAAGCCTTAGTTCTTCGCGG
>QCSL01000022.1 GCA_003209165.1 Synechococcus sp. AG-670-B23
GGGTTGTGCCGCTGGTGACCCCAGCGTTTTCGACGCGTTCGTCCCACCCTTTTTTATTGCTTGTTGGCGAACGAACCTGATCCGCACGCACTACCAAAACTGTCGGATCCCCTACTCCTCAGGGGAGACCCTCAGGGGAGGATGAATGGGTTGAGTAATCGAGGGCGCTGACCTCTGGGAGTTGGGAGACACCTAGGGGTCTTTTTTGGGGTCCCGGGAGGTCCCACTAGATGTTTGGGTGGAAATTAGAGCCGATCTCAGGGAAACGTCTAAAACAGTTTCAGGAAGTCGCACCCAATCCCCAAATTTACTGATACACCCCCCGTTGTGAGCAGTTCTTTCAGGGGCACGTGAAGACCCAGATAGATTGCCCTGGAATGGATCTCAAGGCATTAAAAGACCTGCCAAGTGTCACTTAGTCCTGAACCGCGGTCGGTGTAGAGGGCAGGGTAGAAATTAAAAGTTAGGTATTTTTGTATTTTGGATGCCTTTCTTTGACAGCAATTTACTAGCGCTTGATTTCATGGGCCAACCTTATCTTGTTGCGGCGGTAAATGGTTTGTTTGTAGACGTTTACCCAGGTTCAGGTAAGTACTTCATCTTGAAATATCGGTTTCCACCTCGTCATTCAGGACTGTAGCGGTCGCATCAGATCGGACCGTACGGACGAGGGTTAGGGCAACGGACCCTGAAGAATGCGTAGGATGAACAATTGACAAGACCTACTGCGTAAGTAGGGACCCAACTCTTTGACTGATGCACTGAGTACTTTGTGACATAATTTCAACTCACTAATTAAAAGTTTGACTAAAAATAGTACAAACATCTTTCTTTGCCTAGGCTCAATGCAACGTGAGATCGGCCTAATAGATATATCCGTTAGGCCGATCTCAGGTTCAAATGCAGGTAGGACTGAACGCACTGCTGTGCAAAGGGTGAAGCTGGAGGTATGGAAGTGATGCTGAAATCACAAACATCGCAATTGAGGTGGGAAACTTAAAGTGATTATTTGATGGTCGGTACAGCCTTCCTAGGCTTTTTGAGATTTCTATAAGTAATTGGCTGCATCATGCAAGCTAATTATTTAGGAATGCTGAAGATTTTTCCAGGCTGTGCTCCTCTCGTTAACATTCGCTGGACTTGGTTTATTAAGCATGCCCCGCTTGCGCACTCCACTGCTCCTGGGTCTGATTGGTAGTCTCGTCTCCACTGGTGCTGTTGCACAGGAGGCAGATTCTTCTATGATTCAAATGCTTATCCAGCAAAATGAGGAGCTGCGTGAGCGCATCGAGAAGCTTGAAGCTGCCTCAAGCTTTACTAGCGCCGAACCTGATGCTTTAGTGCCTAAAAACGGTTTATACGTTCAGGCTGATATTGGCGGCCAGTATCGTGATCTTGCTGGTGAAGATGGAGACACTGCTACTTACTTTGAGCGTGGCTTCTATGGATCAGCTGGAATAGGTTATAGGTTCTCTCCAAATTTTCGTCTGAGCGCAGAATATGCAAACCAAAGCAGTGACGCAGATAAGGTCTCTGCCGAAGATGCAGGTGGTGGTGTGCCCTACCCAGGGTTGGGTGCTATCACACTAAATCAATATACTATCAATGCCTATTATGATGTACCTGGTTTTGGTTATAAAAAACGCATCAGACCATATGTTGGTGTAGGTGTTGGAACTCAGAAGAGCTCACTTATTGGGATCTCCAACAGTCTAGCCTCTGAATTTAATCTTTATGCTTTTGGAGAGACATGGGCTCCCCTCGTAACTTTCCAGGCAGGTGCTTCTTACATCGTAAATGAGAATACTGAGATCTACGCTGGTGGTAAGTACGCTCATGGCAGTGAAATGCTTTTTAGGGGTACTGCCTTTGGAAATCTCCTTCCACAAAGCTCTCGCAACTGGAGTGTGAGCGGCGGCGTCCGCTACACCTTCTGAGCCCTCAACAAACCTTCTTCACGTCTGGTTCCTCTCTCTAAGGGTCTAAGGGGTTCCTCAGCTGGACATCAAATCGAAGTAAGGAGTTATGGTCCCAGTACTCGGGGTTTTGTAAAGGCAGGACGTTTAGGCGTCCTGCCTTTTTATGTGCCTGACTGAATTTGTCCTCGACCCGAAATCCTCCAGGGCGATATCCTTCCTTGAGTTGGACGAAAGGGTGACCCGTAAACCTGATGGTGGTGCTCTCCAAACCCAGATCACAGTGCCCGTCCGCCACTGATGTGCTCCAGTAAATCACGACGGGAGTGGACCTCTGGGTGGGATTGTTGCTGGAGGTTTGCTCCCAATAACAGGATGTTGATAATCAACTTCTTTCATAAGACCTTCGGCATACCCCTTACGAAATTCCCTAGGAATTATTCGAGAAGTCTATCGATGCAATATTTTAGAGTTGAGCTGATGCTCACTGTTGAAGCTTTAAAGTTTGATGATATCTCTACTGCTACTTTCTTTTTCATCTTTGGGGCGAGGACTTTTCTTCTGTCCGTTGATTCACGTTATCTTTGCAAACAAGTTTTACTTCTTTAAGCAATACCTTCTCTTGCTTTGTTTGAGAAGATCGGTATTGATATTCGAAAAGTAGTTAGGGCGTTGCCCTAACTCTGGCTCTTGAAATCTGCATTCTATAGTTTTCACGCGAGTGTGCTATCAGGTTGTTTCCTGCTGATGCGCCGATGTGACTGAAGAACTCAACATCATCGTGAGTATGTAGACCGTATTCTTAACCTCTTGATCTGATAACCCACGCTGTATCTCGATAAACTTTGCTATCTGATTCGTGATAAATAAAGTCAATTTGTATCTTATAAAGTTTGTCATCGTGTCTGCCCATAATCATTCAAGTCCTTTCCTCAGTGCCCTCTCTTTAGGTCGCGGATCTTTACCGATCTGTCATCCATCGGTTCTGCTCCTGGTGGTTTTGATTTCCCTTTGCACTTTGATTTTCATAGTTTTACTGCTTCCTCGTACATGAAACCTCTTTTTTCACTTACTGATTCATGAACTCTTGAATTTCCTTGAACTGCTTCTCTTCCCAGTGTTTTCATATTTCTGGTTTGACCACATCAAACTTTTTTTTCTGAGCATCAGTTAGCGAGGTTTCCAGTTTTGCAAAATCACTGTTAGGAAAGTATTTCTGCGGTGTCGGCAACCCTAAATCTTGATAGTTCATCGCTCTGCCTCTTGATTCGTTCTGATTGGTCTTCAATGACGTTTTTCAAAACCCCATCAGATCAATGCAGTTATGGACTAGGTCTGTCCTGGAGTATTTCGCCGGACTTTCCTCGCCGTGCATTTCATCTATATATAGAGATTGGTCGTCATATCTTCGATGGCCTGGTTTAACTTTCGCGATGCTTCTTCACGATGTCGTTCGGCATGGAATTCGTGGTGTCATCGATGTGTTCATTCTTCCTTTGCTTGACTCCGCTTTCTTGACTTGTTGATTCACCCTTTGTTTTACGAATCTAGATATGGTGAAGTAGTTTTTCTTGCGGTGTCGAGTGAACTCCTCGATAAGATCTACTCATCTTCGCTAAAATGGATACTAATATCCTTTCATGTTAAAAATTTGTGCATAGTTATTGCTAATTAATGTTGTGAACTCGACAAGCTTGTTTGCGAATTTCATCCTCTAGCCAGGAATGTAACTACTCCCAGCGCAGACTTATTGCTTTTTCCACGCAGTCTTCGCATAACTCAGATACATACAAATACGATATATTTTTGCGAGACATAGACCCCCTGTCCCGCGCTTCGGAGGGGGCCTTTTGCTTTCAACCACAAACTCCATTCTTTTGCATAAAATCTTTCGCCTAGTATCGTTAAGAATACTAGTATTGATGTAACTTTTGGTATTGAAAGACCATTTATCGATAACGCGGTCGCTTAGAAAGAACACGCCACTACATCTTTCACTATATTCCATTTGACTCCGAAATGTAGTGAAATTAGTGCGTAAACCCCTCTTCTCATATGTATTACGCTTTAACAGTGAGTACTGCATCCATTCATCAAGCCTTTTGAGGCCTTCACTGCGAACTGCTAATGCCGTTCTGTGACCTTCTTCGTGATTCTGCAGGAGTTGAAGCCTGCCCCCTGCTGTCGGTCTTCAGGTATTCCGGGCCGATCTTGTGGAGCTAGTCTCGTGAGCATGGAAGGTCCAGAACCCTTCACGGCCTCCTCCTCAGACTTTGTTGAGTTAACCAGTAAAGGTGCCCAACGCTGACTGAACTAGGTCCTAAAGGGATTCGAGTTGGAACTGCGCCCTACCTCTTCCTCTCATCCCTACCAGGTGGATATCAAATGCTGGAGGAGTATTGCAAGGACTTCCTGAGTCGTTTCTTGTGACCCCTGCTGTAAGAGGGAAGTATCGTTTCTATACCCTCATATTGGGTCTTCAGACCATACACACTTGCCAGCTTTTCAGGTCTCCCTTGAAGCGGTTCAGGGTGTCCTAGGGATGTCGTAAGGACCAAGTACCTCGAACCAAGCACCTGTGCCAATTTGGTGAAGTACTCGGGTGGTTCTTGGTCATTCCCTATGACCCTGTAGTCCTTCAACCAACGGTTGAGCAACCATAGGGTAAGTGCTATGTAAAAAATTCCTCTTCCTGTGCTGCCTTGAGTTCCTCGTTGGTCAGGCAGAGGATCTGATGAATGCTCGAGTGTTTGGGCGGCAGTTTGCCTTCCAGTGCATACAGGCTGTCGTCGATATCGATCTGAAGGAGTTTTGACCAGACCTGTGTATTGATGCCGCTTTGGTCCCTGAGGTCCTAGAAGAGGTCATCGGACAGCGTGTCTTTTGCTGCTCTGCTCTAATCAGAGCATAGGTCAGATTTGGGTTATCGAACCAAGAGAGAACTGATCGACCCGCCAACCATTCTTTAACCGCTCAGAATCTCAGGAAGTTTCTTCAGTGGATTTGCAAATAGTCACTATCTCAAAGGAGAATGCCCCACAACGTATCCACTGATTTTATTAAGCAATATCCGCGTCAGCTCACATGCTTAACGCATGCTCCCGGTGTCATGCAATGGCTGCTATCTAGGGAAAGCTGAAATCGTTTCAGCCTTGGTGAACCACGACGGCTGTTGACTCGTCCCTCGTTCAAACCTCTACTTCGATTGCCTCTATGACGATTAGCGCTCCTCCTGTTACTGCATCACTTCGGGGCAATCCACTCGAACCACAGGGCACAGCATTTCGTCGTTACAAGGGCTCGGCGCATCCATTTGGAAGCACTCCGGAAGCAAAAGGGACGAATTTCTCCCTATTCAGCGCGAATGCAACAGCAGTTCAGCTTTTGCTTTTTACGCATCCAAGCGACAAGACCCCAGTCAAGGTGATCGACCTGGACTCAGGTGACAATCGGAGCTTCAATATCTGGCATGCCTTTATTGAGGGCGTGAAGCCAGGAATGGGGTATGCCTACAGAGTTGATGGACCCCGGGAACCCTGGAATGGGCACCGCTTCGATCCCGAAAAAGTCTTGATCGACCCGTACTCCAATGGAAATTCTCTGGAGTTGTGGGAACGGGGGCCAGCCTGCGTCCCTGGTGACAACGTTCAGACAAGCATGCGAAGCGTGGTGATTGATCTCGACGACTACGACTGGGAAGGAGATCTTCCGATCAACCGCGATATGGCTGAAAGTGTCATTTATGAGATGCACGTTGGGGGATTTACAAAGAGTCCCAGTAGTGGAGTGAAACACCCTGGAACATATTTAGGTCTTATCGAGAAAATTCCCTATCTCAAATCTCTCGGGGTGACTGCAGTTGAACTGTTGCCATGTTGCAGTTTTGATCACACTGATGTGTTCAAAGAACACGATGGAAGGAAGTTGGTGAATTACTGGGGGTATAGCACGATGGGCTATTTTTCCCCTCATCAGGGATATTGCGTTTCAGAATCAGAAGGCAACCATATCAAGGAATTCAGAGATATGGTCAAAGCCCTGCACCAAGCAGGAATCGAAGTTATTCTTGATGTAGTTTACAACCACACCGATGAGGGCAATCACCAAGGCCCTATGTTTTGTTTCAAAGGTATTGACAATGCAACTTACTATTATTTAACTGGAGCAGATGGCTCGAAAGAATTTTATTATGACTATACCGGCTGTGGCAATACATTCAATTGCAATCATCCTGTAGGAGAAAAACTAATCCTTGATTCACTGCGTTTCTGGGTTGAAGAAATGCATGTGGATGGCTTTAGGTTCGATGAAGGTTCCGTTCTCAGCCGAGGTGAAGACGGTGCACCAATGGAACACCCTCCTGTGATCTGGGCAATTGAACTGGACGATGTTCTTGGAAAAAGCAAGGTAATCGCAGAAGCGTGGGATGCTGCAGGGCTTTACCAGATTGGTTATTTCCCGGGAGCGCGTTGGGCAGAATGGAATGGAAAATATCGTGATTGTATAAGAAGCTTCATCAAAGGAGAGCCTGGAATAATTAGCGAAGTGTCTTCAAGGATTACTGGCAGTTCAGATCTGTACCAAGGTCGGCATGAACAACCCATCAACAGTGTCAATTTTGTGACAGCTCATGATGGATTTACGTTATACGACCTCACGGCTTATAACGAAAAACACAATTGGGCCAACGGAGAGGGGAATAATGATGGAATTAATGACAACCTAAGTTGGAACTGCGGAGCTGAAGGTGAAACCAACGACCAATGGATCAATGATCTAAGGAAGCGTCAGGTTAAAAACTTTGCAACTATCCACATGCTGTCCATGGGTGTCCCCATGATCGTTGGTGGAGATGAATTCATGAGAAGCCAGGGTGGCAACAACAATACGTATTGCCATGATAACGAAATTAATTGGTATAACTGGGATCAGATTGCAAACGAAACCAGTGTGGAAATGATTCGTTTTTGGTCAATGCTAATTAAAAAAAGAGCGAGATACATTAATAATTTCAAAGGTCGCTACTTCACAGGAAAAACTAACAAATATGGACTAAGTGAGGTGGCATGGCATGGAACACAGCTGAACAACCCCGGCTGGGATGATCCAGAAGCACGTTGCTTTGCCGTGACCTATGGAGACACTGCGGATGACACTGACCAGACAGCCAATATCCACTGCATGTTCAACATGTACTGGGAAGGTATTGAGTTTCAACTGCCACAGCTTGAGGGCTTGAATTGGTATCGATCGATTGATACCGGCCAACCAACACCAAACGATATTACCGAGCCGGAAAACATGGTCAAGATCACAGATAACAGCTACACAGTTGGGGGCAGAAGCATTGTTGTCCTTGTCAGCAAGCCGACATGAGCTAGCTCGACATCCCCACACACCAACAAAACTGACAAAACCACCCTCTTTTTTACACGAATCATGGGCACCCAGAACCAACTAAATTTTCCATTTTCAGACTTGATTGCTGGTTACATCAGAAAAGTTTCGTATCCGGATGTATTTGATTGCAAGGGTGAAATTGAGCTCGAAACATCCGACGGTCGGATGTACACAGTTAAGATCACGGATGCTGCATACGCAGAATTAGTCAGGAACTTAGGTGAGCCATTCCAAATGGCCCCTGACCTCGGCCAGATTCTTGTCGAGGATCGATTCATACATGTCTATGGCCTGTTCTATCCAGAATCAGACGGACTGAAGTTTGAAGCCAAGCACATGTTGCTGTTTGGACGTGGGAAAGATGACCTCAGATTTGAAGATCAGAACTGGTGGATTCATCAGATTCAGCAACTGTTGAACTTCTACTTGGAAGCACAGTTTCGTGTGGTTGAGGGAGAAGCCATTGACTTCAAGAAGTTTAGAACTGATCTGAGTGCTGAAGGCAAAAAACAGGATGGTGTTCAAAACCTTGACACCATCTCACGCCTGATCTATGGCTTTGCGACGGCCTATATGATCACCGGCGACGAACGTGCCTTAGAGGCAGCCAAGAACGGCACTGAATATATGCAGCGTCATTTCAGGCACCAGAACAAGTCTGAAGGTATTTGCTATTGGTACAGTCAAATTGACATCCAAGACGATGGAAGTGTACGCAAATATATGGGTTCAACTGCAGGTGGTGATGAAGGCGGTAATGCCATCCCTTGCTATGAGCAAATTTATGCACTAGCAGGCCCCACACAAACTTGGCGTCTGATTGGTGGTGAAGGAATTAAACAGGATATCGACGACACTATTTCCTTCCTCAATAGGTTTTACAAAGACCATGGACCTTATGGTGGCTACTATTCTCACGTTGATCCTGTTACTTTTGACGCGAAGGCAGAGTCTCTCGGTGTCAACAAAGCAAAGAAAAATTGGAACTCAGTTGGTGACCACGCCCCGGCCTATCTCATCAATTTGTATTTAGCTACTGGGGATGAGAACTATGGGAAGTTCCTTGAAGATACCTTCGACACGATCTGTGAGCATTTCCCTGATTATGGTTATAGCCCCTTCATGAACGAGAAGTTCTATGAAGACTGGACTCACGATCTCAAGTGGGGTATTCATCAGGCACGCTGTGTTGTTGGTCACAACCTCAAAGTTGCCTGGAACCTCACCAGGATGCACAGCTTGATGCCCAAAGAGAGCTACAAAACCTTCGCCCACCAGATTGCAGATGCAATTCCAGGTGCAGGGTGTGATAACCAGCGCGGTGGCTGGTACGACATGATGGAGCGGACCCTCAAGGACGGGGAAGAGCATTACCGTCGTGTCTGGCACGACAGAAAAGCCTGGTGGCAGCAGGAACAGGGGATACTTGCGTATTACATCATGGCTGGTGTCTATAACGACAAGCCTGAATATCTCAACTACGCACGGGAAGGTTCTGCCTTCTACAACGGCTGGTTCCTCGATTACGACGCCGGTGGCATTTATTTTAACGTTCTCTCGAATGGTCAACCTTATGCATTGGGAGGAGAGCGAGGAAAAGGCAGCCACTCTATGGCTGGCTATCACTCCTTTGAACTCTGCTTCCTTGCGGCGATTTATTCAAACCTGCTGGTGAACAAGGAACCGATGGACTTCTACTTCCAGCCGGATCCTCACGCTTGGCCGGAAAATAAACTCCGGGTTGCTCCCGATCTACTACCCGCTGGCAGCGTTGAACTGTCGGAAGTATGGATTGACGACAAGTCCTACACTGATTTCGATCGTGCTAACTTGATTGTCAATTTACCTCAATCGGATAAGCCGGTACGGGTACGTGTCAGGATTGAACCTGCAGGATTGGGTTTCAGTGCTGATCTGATGAGCTATCAGAACGGCATTGGCAACTTTGCATTGGATGGTGATCTGACGCGCTCTCAACTGCCAAGTTTCAAGAAGGAAGTGGAGAAACTCAGCGGACTGAAGGGTATGGTTCTTGACATGACCAATCTGAAATCTGTTGACGATACAGGCTGGAACTATATGTTGTTCACAAAGCAGCAAAGAGGTGCTGACTTCAGCTTGTCTCTCAAGGGGATGAATCCAGAAATTACACAGTCGCTGAAGGACGCTGAACTGGATGAGGAGTTTACAACTCTCTAACAGTCTGACGAATGTTGACTTTAATCGTTAAATTAAGAGGGCATGTTGATCATGCCCTCTTTTTTTGCTCACAGTCATGACAGGAAGCATTACATCTAACAACAAGAAGGGCGTGGAGGCTGCGATGGCAGGAAACCATGTTGAAGCAGAAAGCTTCTTTCGTCAAGCAATAAAGGATAATAAAACCGCGATAGAAGGACGCATGAACTTGATCCGCCTGTTGCACATGCAAGGAAGACATGCTGAGACAATTAGTATATTCAAAGAGCTTAAAAAAAAAGCTCAACTAGTACAGATACACCCACAAATTTTGTATATTGCCACTCAAAGTGCATTAGATGTTCGTGATCACAAAATGGCAATACAGAATCTGCAAATACTAGCGCCTCAGAATCCTGGAAATAGTGATATTCAATGCATGCTGTCCAGGGCATTGATCGAAAGCGGTCGACTTTTGGATTCTAAAAATGTGCTCGAGAAAGCAATGCTTGCCAACCCAAATAACCCTAGTATTGCTACACAACTAGCCATTACAGAAAGTGAGCTTGGAAACTACGATAAAGCAGAGAATTTGCACAAAAAACTAACTCAGCAATACAGTAATGCTTTTTTGAGCCACTTCAATTATGGACTTTTTTTGGTACATATAGGTGAAAAGGAAAGAGCGCTGAGCTGCTTTGAACGATGCAAGCAACTTGTTCCGAATGCACCGGAAGCACAGGAGCAAATCGATAAGCTACTCATAAGCGGCAACGATACATTGACAGACATTTATAAAGACATCGAGAAAGAACAGTGGGATAAGGCCGAAATAAAGCTCAGAGAGAATCAAGAGTCGATAGAACCAATCCAGTTTTGGGCAGCGGTTAACGAGCTACCAACAGAACTGCAGGGAAAACTAGGAGAAGTTGTAGCTTTTGACGAAGCAGTACAGGTTAAAACGGTTGAACTCTATTCAGAACTTGAAAGAGAAAGTTTTTTAAATGATCTTGCTGATACCGTAAAAAAAACTGAAAGCTTGATATGGAATCGGGCAGGTAAACCAACACGATATGGTTTTCAAAGCCATGAAATGTTGAATGGCATTCAATCACCAAACATTCAAGATTTATGCAAACGACTAAAGTTGGTGGTTTACGATTACATCAAAGATAAACCGCTTCTCCAACAGCTCAGAGATCAAAAGGAGGTGAACAATGTATTGAGCGGTTGGAGCGTTGTGCTTAGGAAAGGAGGGCACCAAAAACGACACATACATCCAGAATCAGTTGTTAGTGGAGTCTTGTACATTCAACTTCCAGAAGAGAGCGCTGATGAGGGGAAAAAAGAAGGGAACCTGTTGTTCCCCTCAAATAATATGAAAATGGTGACTCCGAAAGAAGGAATGCTAGTGCTATTCCCTAGTTATCTTCCCCATGAAACAATACCGATAAAGAGTAAAGAAGAACGCATCTGTATCGCTTTTAACTGGACATAAAATCAACTATATGGATATACAGAATAGCCACCATGTACAACATCGACAAAGAAACGATAATTGCCAGTGTGAGTGGGGGTGAACTCTAATGCAGGAGGATTGCCGTGAGATGTCAGCTGCCCGAACCGTTTGAGAGAACGCTTTGACGGATCTGCAGCTTCAGGATTACTGCCACTGAAATCAAACCCATAACAGTCAAGTTCATAATCCGCAAAAACTAGTGCCCACGGTGAACGATTGGCAACATATTTGTAGTTGTAGGTTTGACCAGCAACTAAAGGAATTACCCTATCAAAACAACCAGGTTGTAGGGGGTTCATTAGATTTAACGGGGACTCAGGATTCCAAGCTTCGAGAGTGTCCGTGTTATCAAATGATCCAACAAGAGACATCGACTCAAGAGATGAAACCGGAATCAGCTGACCAGAACCGGAAACGACTTGGATAGAAAGCCGATCAGTCTCAGTATCAAAGATGAATTCAAGATTACTTTCAATGTCAAGCTTGAAGCATATATTTAATTCATGCGGTTTACCATGCCAAGTAACACACTCGAGTGACGAAGAAGGTACACCATCATTAATATCAAGCCAACAGCCAAGCCCCATCGTATCAAGAAATAGCTCAGTGCTGATTCCAATATTGACAACATGAAAGCCGGGCTTAACTTTAGCCCTTAGTGAAACTTTGTTAGATCCTGCAATCGGCTTCATTGACCGATCAGGATCGGTGGGGTCAAATTGATTGGATTCGAAGATACTTCCAAGAAGCTGAAATGAACTTCTATTGTTCAAAATATCAGGGTTTCTGAGAGAAGGGTTGGCAGGAGTTGGAATGACACTGAAGTGCGGTTTGTCAGACAACGGATCGTGGAGATTAAAACGATACTCGCCATCGTCAAATACTTGAATTGTGCAGCCTGAATGCATAGAAGAACCATGGCTGCTACCAAAACCAGTGCCTTGTACAAGTGATGCCTGGCCGTCATTTAAAGCAGAGAAACCAAAGTCTTCATCATGATTTGCAGAAATCAAGAACTGGTAAACACCATCGGCACGAAAGTCAATTCCACCACTCTTCAAAAGCGGAACATCAATGGTCCAGAGGTCTTCAGATTGCTTGACAAATTCACGCCCTTTAAGACGAGGGTCAAATTTGTCAAACATGTTTAGGCTATCCCAGGGGAAACCATTTAATTGAAAGGAATCAAACGAATCAATATGGTGAAATGTATCAAAACCAGCGCTTGGAGTCAAAGACAATTGCATAGACTCGGAGTCGAACTCAAAGACAATCAGCTGAGCAACATCAACACGAAAATTGATATTATAAGTTGATTGTCCATCACGAGTTTCAATTAGATCAAAAATTCCAGGCTGCTTCTTTGATAAAGATGTTTTAAGTGCACGCTTGGGAGAATGATTAATTACAAGGCGAAGACTATATAGACCATTCACATCTGGTGGTTGTGGGCCATCAACCGCGTGACAAACGCGCCAAATCTTATCCGAAACTCTGATCATGTCCAGAGCTGTTTCAAATGGATTCCATCGCCAACGACGTCGATGGATTGTGCCTAGCAGGCTGACTGATTCAATCGACTCAGAGTCAATATGCTGTTGAGTGAAGCGAGGCAACAAAAACATAGAGACTGGTGTGAAGGCTCAATCCCACTGATAGCCATAAGCAAGTGATAACGCAATCATTGAGGGATATCGCAACCTATTGCGAGCAACACTCATAGAAAGGCTGAAGAAAACACAAAAATGCAGTTAGCGATTCAACACCATATGGGCGAGAATATTGAAAGCATATGTGGCTTGAACGATGCCAAATTCGAACCCCGTGACTATGGTTGCCTTGAGTGATAGCAACACTCCGACTTTATCCACCATTGGCTATGGCAAAAAGAATTCTTGTCGTCCTGTCTGAGTGGGGCTACTGGGGCGAAGAGCTGATTGGCCCCCTTGATGTTCTATCGAAAGCTGGTTACCAGCTTGATTTCATGACAGCGTTTGGGCGGAAGCCGCCGGCGTTGCCCCCGAGCATGGAAGAAGGATATCTGGATCCACCACTTAACAAGGTTGTAACCGACGCACACTACGCCAAGCGAACAACCGAAGTTCATGAATCAAATCTTCTCGACAATCCAATTAATTTGTCAGAGAAGATTTCTTTGATGCCATATTTTAACGGACCTAACTTTGGATTAGAGCTAGCAGCCTTTCATGAAAGGCGTGAAGAATTCTGGAAAGAGTTTGTTGATCCCTACGATGCTTTGCTTATGCCTGGAGGAAGCGGGCCAATGGCAGATATGGTCAACAATGAAAGATTACACAATCTAATTCTTGGATATGTTGATCGTGACAAGCTAATTGCGGCTGAGTGCTACTGCGTCACCTGCCTTGCATTTGCCAGGGACTGGACCGAGAGGAAGAGCATTATCTGGGGCAAAAATGTCACAGGTCACGCCAGGGAATACGACTATAAAGAGGGTACTGGTTTTGCACAAATGTACGGCTACGATGGAGAGCCAATGAATACCTCGGCCAACTTTGGGCCTCCGTTCTATCCTCTGGAATATATCCTTCGAGATGCCACTGGTCCTGAGGGCAAGTACCACGGCGGAGTAGGAAAGAATTTATCTACCATCCTTGATTACCCATTCCTGACAGGTCGTTCCACACAGGATTCGGCACTTGTCGGAGAGTTGGTACGCAAGGTTCTGGAAGAGGGTCTGCGCCGTTACGGCTGGTAAACCACACAATTTAAGGGCGCCTTAGCTTAGTAGGCGCCTAGTTTTCTTCACTCACATCTCTGGCAATTATGAAAGGACATGAGGCGATCCTGAGGCAGTTTCTTGCCAACGACTTGGACCATATGTTCGGGAACCCGGGGACTGTGGAACAGGGGTTCCTTGATGCTTTGGCTGATGTGCCAGAGATGAAGTATATCCTCACCCTTCAAGAATCAATTGCGGTGCTTTGTGCAGACGGTTACGCGAGAGCACGATTGAAACCAGCACTGGTGCAGATCCATAGTTCACCTGGACTCGGCAATGCGATCGGTAATCTTTACCAAGCAATGAGAGGTCAGGCTCCCTTGGTCGTTATCGGTGGGGATGCGGGAATCAAGTATCAGGCCATGGATGCACAAATGGCTGCTGATCTCGTCGCGATGGCAGAACCCGTTACCAAATGGTCTGCAATGGTTCAGCACCCGTCCAGCCTGCTGCGGATGGTTAGACGAGCCATCAAGATTGCCGCTACACCGCCCTGTGGCCCTGTATATCTATGTCTACCTGAAGATATTCTGGACGCAGAAGTAACTGAAGAGATTTTTCCAGCCCATGTCCCCAGCTTGGCAACTAAGCCGTGCGAGAATGATCTAAAGCAATTAGCTTCAGCTATTGAGCAGGCCAGCAATCCAATCATTCTTGTTGGAGATGGGGTGGCCTGGACCGGCGGAGTTGACCCTGTGGTTGAGTTGGCGGAAACCATTGGAGCAAAGGTCTATTCAGCAGACGGAGGTGAGATTAACTTTCCCGATGATCATTTGCTCAATTACGGCAGTACAGGTCACATGTTCGGGGATGCAAGCCTACCGATTATGAGAGGTTGTGATCTCTGCATCACTCTTGGAGCCTACTTATTACCAGAAGTATTTCCCCATCTGGGAGACATCTTTGATCCGAAAGCAACTGTCATTCATGTTGATACCGATGTCAATAATATTGCCAAGAATCATCGGGTCGACATTTCCTACGTCGCGCAACCACATACTGTGATCGAGGGTTTGATTCCCCTCGTTCAGCAGCTGCCACAGGATTGGCACAATGCTGCACAGGAAAGAAAAAAAATACTAGAAAGCGCATCTCCTGTGATCAATAATGACGTCGACGTCAATTACGAAGTTGTACCTAAACACTCAAGTGAGGAGTATGATGGGAAGAATTTATCTATGAAGTCGGGATATTTCATCAAGACTCTTTCTGAGATGCTTCCTGAAAACAGAATTGTATTTGATGAAGCATTGACCAATTCCCCTCCAGTCAACAAATATCTCCCAGGGCGTGCACCTGGTGAAAGAATGTTGACACGGGGTGGTTCCTTAGGAACCGGTTTCCCCGGTGCTATTGGTGCAAAGATCGCCCACCCTGATCGATGCGTTGTTGGTTTTTCCGGAGATGGGGGAAGTATGTATACAATCCAGTGCTTATGGACAGCAGCTCGTCACAATGTTGCAGCCAAATTTGTGGTTTGCCAAAACAGGTCTTACAAGCTGTTGCAGGCAAACATCAGCAAGTTTTGGGAGGAGAGAGGAATTGAAGGTCGGGAGTTCCCGATTCCTTTTGACCTTTCCAAACCTGAAATATGTTTCAATGAAATAGCGAACAGTTTCGGTGTTTCAGGTGAACGAGTTGTTAGTCCTGATCAGGTGAAAGGTGCAATTGAACGAATGCTTTCCCATGATGGGCCTTATCTGATCAATCTTGTGCTTGATGGTGCAATTAGACCCGATCTCATTGGCGTTCACTGCGGACAATAACAAGATCATCCAGAGGGCTATACCTCCCTGACGGCCGATTTAGTGGTCGATCCTCAAACTCTAGCTATGCTCAAAATGGTTCAAAAGCTTGGAGCTGCGATATCCATGATCACTTACGGGCAACAGTTCGTTTGACCTCATGGAAAGTGTTCATTCTCAATTTGTTCAACTATGAGCAAATGCATATCGAGTAGATCACTCGGACGTCAAACCAAGCAGCCTCACACCATCTTTATTGAACTTCACCACTCTTGATCCATGTTTACTCATCCCGAGCTCTGGTCTTTTGCTTCAAACTGGTATCGACTCCTTGATATCCACGCTCCACTGGAAAGCTTTCGACCACTATTAACAGATGACGTGCAACTGGTTTTTCCTGAAGCCACTGTGACGGGCTTCGAAGGCTATACAGGATGGTACAACAATGTCGTTAATATCTTTTTTGATGAGGAGCACACACTTAAGGTTGCGGATATCACCAAGCAATCTGACTCCACTTGTGAGGCACATGTTGTTGTGAACTGGCATGCCAGTATCTGGAACGCTCCTGAAGCACGAAGCACGCGTTTGATGATGGACGCAGATCAAACATGGGAAGTCAAACGACTCAGCGATGGCAAATTGGCTGTTGCCAAATATATTGTTAACGGAATGACTTACGAGCAGGGTTCTTGCAAGCTTTAAGGCTTCAGGCACCACATCTTTAATTCAACCCCACATCCAATCATGAAAAACGTTCCAGATTCTAAACTTGGCAATTTCTACAGAGAGCACATTAATTTAATCCTTAAGAAAGATGTTGACGGCCTGCTGGCTCAGTACGCCGATGACGGCCTTCTGATTTCAAGTTTTGAAAAGACTCCAAAATATTTTCGTGGTCGCAAGGAATTGGAAGTGCACTTCCAAGGTATTCTTGGAATTCAGGGATTAGACACTGAAATAGCTTTCTGGGCGGAAACAGAAAACCCGACAACTCTTATGATTGTTGAAGCTATCACAATGCAAACCCCAGACGGAGATGCAAAAATGCGTTTTGCCGACAGTTGGGTACTGAACGACGAGGGTCGTATCCAAATTCACTTTGCTGGTATGACTCAGTATCCTGATGGTTCCGTAGCCTGATCCCATGACTCTTCAAACTATTTCACAACTTGCACTTACTTGTAAAGACCAAAAAGTAACCGAAGATTGGTATTCTCGCAATTTTGGTTTCCGACGTGCAAGAGTTGCAGCTTTACCAGATGGAAAAGAAATCATTTTCATCAAAATGGCTGATTCATGTTTTTACTTAGAGCTATTCGCGGCTGATGAAGCAAATCCACTTCCTGATCCCAAAAATGATGGCCCTTCTTATCCTGGCTTTCGTCATCTAGCCTTCAAGGTCAATGACGTAGATAGTAAACTTGCTGAAATTTCATCCCTAGATATTACATTAGGCCCCCTGGACTTTGATGCCTTTATCCCGGGATGGCGTACTGTTTGGATTAGAGATCCTGATGGTCGTATTGTTGAAATTAGTCATGGATTCCAAGATGAGTAGTTTGTACCTTGTTCTTGCTATGTATCACATTTGATACTCAACATACGCTTATAATTGATTAAATCTTTTATCTGTACAGTAATTTAGGGACATCAGTCCTATTGATTGCCTTATCCCTATGTTATTTATATTGAACGGTTACTTCAGTACGGTATCCTTAGGTTCTCTTATTTTACATCCTCAGTATTAATAATCGTTTAATTTGCTACATTACAATAGATTGGTCTCTGGTATTTTGGCTTTCTGGTTCGATTGCCATGCTATCGCGGCAACTATATTTGTATCGTCATTCATCTTTAGAATCAATCCTAAATAGTCCCACCACTTCATGACATCTGGGACAACTTCTATCCTAAGTCTGTCTTTTTAATCTCTGCCTAATATCGAAGCATCAATACTTTACGCTTTAAACTTCTTTGATATTTATGATCGTGATCAAAAGCCTTATTTATAACTTGCTTAGTCTGCCTTGGTAGTTGAAGGTAAGATATTTGTTTATATGTCCATCAACTCTCATTTATTAATAATATATTTGCTTATATTTTGGTGGCTTATCTTGATTTTTGATTTATATCATGGGTTTCTGCCATTGATAATATTGTTCTAACGCTATTTTATTGTTTCCTGGACACTGTGCTGAAGACGAATCAGTAATAATTGATAATAGTAATTTGTAACTCTTTCTTTCCTGCCTTAAGTTCTTTTAGCTTTTGTCGATCTTAGGTAGTACTCTAAGATTATTTTTGGGCTCACTTTTTTTATTTAATACGAGCTGGTTGGTATTTTGCGATTCCTATGCTTCTTTGAAAATCAGTAATACCTTTTGGATCCCATACGCCCGGCGAATCAATTTCTCTATCTTTAGGGACTATGCCGATTTCCAGTCTTACGTCTTCGATGTTCCAGTCTTTATACTTAAAATAGTCTATTCCGTACATCACATCTCGATTGCATATCCTGCCCCGACGAATTGCATCTGCTACTCTTTCCGGCATTCCCGGCAAATCAAGGTGTCCCTTATCTGCATTTAATACACCTCCACCCCAGGATTCGAGACGTCCGGTCTCAAATAAACCAACAATGGCAACTAGGAATGAAAATCCCTTCACATCAGGAATTGCAGAGCCTATAAAAGAGAACACTTCCAGTTCTCCCTCGATTGTTGTGTTGTAGTCACAAAGCAAATGAATCCAGTCGTGCTGAGCTATTGAAGGATTAACGCTCCCTTTCTGCCCTGTGAAAATAAAGCCCCGGCCTTGGTAGTACTCCCAAATATTGCGACCAAGTGAATCTTTTTCACAATGTTCAAGTGCCAACCATTGATTTAATAATTCTGGATCATCTTCATCCGTCTCAAACGGATCAGTCAATGTTTTATGAACATGCATTAGTTTTCCGCCATGCTTCACCAATTCTGGATTTCCCAAATATCCCTTTCTGGCTAGATCTGCTGCTGCTATTCCGTAGGCCCCTTGGCTGTATTCACGCGCAATTTCAATGAAATTATCTTCAACACCCAGGGCCTTTGCTGCGCGCCTTAACGTGTCGGTCGCTTCTTCAGGTAGGGGGTCAAGCACTAGCTCAGCCAGTGTAAAAAGTTGAAATAGACGGTGACGTACGGGTCTGTCCACACCCTTGAACGCTTTTCGAAGGGAAGTTATGGAATTGTGTTCGATAGCTGCTTCTTTAACATCCAGATCCACTCCGAGTAGTGTCGTACCGATGGCATGAATCAGGCGGATTTGTGTAAGCCCCGATGTTCGCTGTTCGTTTGCGTGTCGCGTCAAGCTATACATGCAACGCAACGCAATGGTACGCTGATGCTTACTTAGGCTCTGGAAGTCTGGATCAAGATGAATCACTTTAATGACAGAATTAGTTTTGGATTTATGGTAAAGCTTGATTTCAATGTTTTGGCAGGTTTTTGATATGAAGTTTTCATTTCATCCTAGTGCTCACTTTTGCACCTTAGCGACATTGGTGAGGAGTGTCAGCATCCGTTTGGCACCCGATTGTTAAGCATGCGCGTTTGCAGTTCCAGGGCCTTTTCCTGGCACCTGTTGCTTTTTTCGAATTCCTCCAACTTCCCCTTGGTCTCATCCAAATCAATACATGGCGTAGGATTTTTCAACTCACCAAATTTCTGGTGTTGTTGGCGCAATATCTTTGCCTCGCGCCCCCCCCTCCCTATTGCTTCTTCTGAGTCTTGTGAGCTCCTCAGGAGTGGAACAAAAGCACCAGTCCTTGCTCCACTTGATGGAACTCTCGTTCCTCTCGGCTGAGGTCAAGCCCCACATTGAGCCCTTCTTTTAATGCGTCCTCAAAGGGAGGAGTTGATGGTGGAGAGTTGTCAATCCAAAGCGCTGCGATACCCACCGCAGTGGCATGCCAGCGGAATCGGCTCGTTGTGCCGATGTCCGGTTCGTTCAACGCTTCCTCCAGGAGGATGTTGATGGTTAGGTTTGTGCTGGACATGCTCACTAGCATCGTGAGCCTGGTCTGGTCCCGCAATTAGCTGAGAGACTTCGTAGTGTTCGCCGCATTCCAGCTGGATGCTCTCGGCTTCGGACCACTTCCCGCAGCGCATCGCTCTGGTTCATGAGTGGTTCTCGCCCCGTTCAGTCGGGGGTGCTGAACAGGTTGTTCGAGTCGTTGATTCTCTTCTGCGCAACCTCGGCTGTGAGCCGCAGCTGGCGGCCCTAATTGATTCGGAATCCTGCAGATTGGGCAGCTGGTTGCATGGTCGATCCGTTCTCACCAGCCCAATCCAGTACCTGCCATGGGGGCCCAGCCATGTGCAGCAGTACCTGCCGCTGTTGCCGTTTGCCATCGAACAAATTGACCTTGGTGCAGCCGAACTGGTTATCAGCAGCAGCCACCTCGTGGCAAAGGGGGTGCTGACTGGTCCTGAACAGTTGCACATCAGTTATGTGCATACACCGGTGCGTTACGCCTGGGATCAGATGCACGCTTACCTTCAGCGCTCGGCACTCGCACGGCGCGGCTTGGAGCCCTTGATTCGCTGGCAGTTGCATGCCCTTAGGCAATGGGATCAACTCAGTGCCCAGCGCGTGGATCACCTCATTGCCAATTCCCGCTTCACGGCCCGCCGAATCCGCAAGTACTGGGGTCGTAAGGCCTCTGTGATCCATCCCCCTGTGGAGGTAAACCGTTTTCGCTGGAATGCACACAGAGACGACGTTTACCTATGCCTGTGCCGTTTGGTTCCTTACAAGCGGGTGGATTTGGTGGTGGAAGCCTTCAACCGGTTGGGTTTACCTTTGCTTTTGGTTGGCGATGGTCCGGAACGCTCGCGCTTGGAAGCCTTGGCAGGTCCAACTGTCACCTTGCTCGGCCGGCAGTCCGGGCAACAGGTGGAGCAGCTCATGGCCCGTTGTCGTGCTTTTGTCTATGCCGGTCTTGAGGATTTCGGTATTGCGCCTGTTGAAGCCATGGCCTCCGGCGCACCGGTGATCGGGCTGGGGCGGGGTGGGTTATTGGACACCGTTCGCTGTGCATCGGCCGGGTTGCGGGAGCCCACCGGGGTTCTGTTCCCGGATCAGAGCGTGGGGTCGATTGTTCAAGCTGTGGAGTGGTTTGAGCAAGGACGGATTTGGCGTTCTCTCGATGCGGAAGCCATTCGTGTGTGGGCTGAACGCTTCCGGCCGGAGGCCTTTTCGGCACGATTTGAATCAGCTCTGCGAACGGCCTGGCATGCCCATCAATGCGGCTGTGACGTTGCAGCGAGTGACCCTGCGGAGATGCCAGGGCTGCGTCTGTGACGTTGAGTGTGTTGAGTCCCAGGTTGAGCCTTTGACCACGGCCTCTCGGCCCTCTTTGATTCAGTCCGCTGGGCGTGCAGTTCGCCGTGGCAAATACAAGCCACATCTTGCACTGATCTCGGCTCCTCCATCGGTTCTGTCGACCGGCACTCTGATTCGCTATCAGAACCGTTGGGGCCGTGTCTTCAAGCGCACTGGAGACATCGTTTTTTCCCTTGCGGTACTTAGCATTGGTTCACCAGTGCTTTTGCTCCTGGCGGGCTTGGTCAAGCTCAGTTCATCGGGGCCGGTGTTTTACACCCAGCGCCGGGTTGGCAGGAACTACCAACCTTTTGGTTGCATCAAGTTCCGCACGATGCGCGCGGATGCCGATGTTGTTTTGGCTCGCTATCTGGAGGCGGATCCCTCTCTGCGAGCTGAGTTCGAGCGTGACTTCAAGCTGAAGCGTGATCCCCGTATCACCGTTGTGGGCCGCTTTCTCCGCCGCTCAAGTCTCGATGAGCTTCCACAGTTCTTGAATGTTCTACGGGGTGAGATGAGTGTTGTTGGGCCCCGCCCGATCGTTGATAAGGAACTCGTTCGTTATGGCCCATACATGGATGAAGTCGCATCGGTCCGTCCGGGCTTGACTGGTCTTTGGCAAGTCAGTGGCAGGAACAACCTGAGCTACAAGAAAAGGGTCAAGCTCGATCTGGCCTATGCCCGTGGTCGTTCGTTACGCCTGGACTTCGCCATCATCTTGCGCACCTTTGGTGTGTTGCTCCTACCAGTGGATCGGGGTGCTTACTGATTCGTGTTCAAAGACTGATCGCCAATTGGATGATCACAAGAGCACTTAGCCAGAAAACCTCAAGCCGGCTTGATGCATTCAGAACAGCTCTAACGAGGGGTACTTCGGCGGTTGGTTGACCAGCTCCGAGCAGCGGTTTCTGCACAAGGAGCTCTCCATAGCGGTTTTCACCGCCGAGTTGGATTCCGATGCAGTGGGCAAAGATCGCTTCTGAACGACCTGCATTGGGAGATGGATCTGCCGCTCCATCCCGTTCTGCGGCTTGCACCCGTTCCGCCCAGAGCGACCAGGGTGGGCAGACCAGGGGTAGCGTCAGCATGACCAGACGGCAGGGCAACCAGGTGAGCAGATCATCGAGTCGCGCGCCCGCCGTGCCCAGCCAGCGCAGGCGACCGGTGCGGTAGCCCAGCATGGAATCGAGTGTGCTGCTGGCCTTGAAGGCCCAGGCCATGGCCAGAGGTCCAGGGCCCTTGGGCAGGACCATCCAAACCAGCGCACCGAGGCCCATCCAGAACAGTGGTGCAAACACGCCATCCACAGCATTTTCCGCGGCTGTTTCGGCTGATGCTCTGAGCAGCCCCGCGCGATCCAGGGTTTGAACATCGCGTCCGACGATCCAACTCAAGTTCTTGCGGGCCGGCTCGAGGCCCCCCTCCTTTGCTGAGGGCAGTGCAATTAGCACCGCCAGCACGCTGTCCCTCAGGCTGCGGGCTGCCAGGGCGCTGGCGAGGCTCAATGTCAGCGCTGAGATGCATAGCCACCGCCATGGGAAGGGAAGCCACAGCAGTCGCTCCAGGCACCATCCCGTCAGGGCGCTTCCCAGCACCAGGATCAGTGTGATCAGGCTGCCACCGACCCGCAGCTTTATCGGATCGTCTCCAGCACATCGCTCCACCCAGTAGCGCAACCGCCCAATGATCCAGCCCATAACAACCACGGGATGGAGAATCTGACGTGGGTCACCGATCAATTGATCCAGCAGTGCTGCTGCAAGCACCAGCAGGACTCCCATTGCTTCGGGGGTCATGGGAGGGGAGTGCCCATGATCCAGTTGAAATGATCGCTCTGAGCAGTCGGGGCTACAGAGCGGGGAGTGAGGGAAGTGATGGTGTTAGATCCCACCGGGTAACTAGCGCTTGCACTGGATCAGGCGTCCTTCAGCCAGCTGAACATCGAGCGCAGACCTTTGCCCACTTTCTCGATTGGATGCTGGGAATCACGGTCGCGCACTTTCTTCATCTCCGGCTTGCCGGCTTCGCATTCGGCCACGAAGTTCTTGGCGAAGGTGCCGTCCTGGATGTCAGCCAGAACGCGCTTCATCTCAGCCTTGGTGTCGGCGGTAATCAGACGGGGGCCGCTGACGTAGTCACCGTATTCCGCAGTGTTGGAGATCGAATCGCGCATGGAGGTCAATCCTCCTTTCACCATCAGATCAACGATCAGCTTCACCTCATGAAGGCACTCGAAATATGCCAGTTCGGGCTGGTAACCGGCTTCTACCAGGGTCTCGAAACCGGCCTTCACCAGTTCGGACAGACCGCCGCAAAGTACAGCCTGCTCCCCGAATAGATCGGTTTCAGTCTCTTCCTTGAAGTTGGTCTCAAGGATGCCAGCACGGGTGCCGCCGATTCCCTTGGCGTAGGCCATCGCCATGCCGCGGGCGTTGCCGGACGCGTCCTGTTCGATGGCGAACAACGCGGGCACTCCCTGGCCGTTCTGATATTCCCATCGCACGGTGTGGCCAGGGCCCTTCGGGGCGATCATCACTACATCCACATCAGCGGGAGGCTTGATCAGCTCGAAGCGGATGTTGAAGCCATGGGCGAAGCTGAGCACCTTGCCTGCATTCAGGTGAGGTGCGATTTCCTTCTCGTAGACGTCTTTCTGGAATTCGTCAGGCAGCAAGACCATGATCCAGTCGGCTTTGGCCGAGGCATCGGCGACGCTCAGCACTTCAAGACCGTCTGCCTTGGCTTTCTCTGCTGACCGGCTGCCGTCATAGAGGCCCACTACCACATTCACACCTGAATCCTTCAAGTTCAGGGCGTGGGCATGACCCTGCGAACCATAACCAATTATGGCCACGGTCTTGCTGTTCAGCAGACCAAGATCGGCGTCGGAGTCGTAAAAGAGCTGGGCCATCCGGGGCAGACTTGCGGAACACTGGAGTGGACGAGCTTACGCAGCGGCCTGCCCCGTTCGGTTTATGCCTCGTTCGGATGGGAGATGACGCGGTCGATCAGTCCGTACTCCTTAGCTTCTTCTGCACTTAGGAAGTAGTCCCTGTCGGTGTCCTTCTCGATCTTCTCGAAGCTTTGCCCACTCATGTCGGACAGGGAGCGGTTGAGCATCTCCTTCATCCGCAGGATCTCTCGTGCCTCGATTTCGATGTCACTGGCCTGGCGACGGCTGGTCCCCCCGAGGGGCTGGTGGATCATGATCCGGCTGTGGGGCAGGGCGACCCGTTTTCCCTTGGTGCCAGCGGCCAAGAGGAAGGCACCCATGGATGCGGCGAGCCCAACACAGATGGTCACCACCTCGCTTTTGACGTACTGGATTGTGTCGTAGATCGCCAGCCCAGCAGTGACTGATCCGCCGGGAGAGTTGATGTAGAGGTAGATCGGCTTGCTGCTGTCTTCCGAGTCGAGATAGAGCATTTGGGCCACCAGGCTGTTGGCAATGCCGTCATTGACTTCAGAGCCGAGGAAGAGGATCCTTTCCACCCCAAGACGGGTGTAGATGTCGACCCAGCGCTCCATCTGGCTGCCGGGCAGGCGGTAGGGGACGCTGGGGGTACCGATCGGCATGGTTCAGGACGTTGAAGAAAGGGTGCAAGAGGTTTGGATCTGACGCCGTCGGTCAGACAGGGGGGTTGCCGGGAAGGTCTTTGCGGCTGCTGAGCACTCGGTCGATGAGTCCGTAATCAACGGCTTGCTGGGGGTTCAAGTAGCTCATCCGGTCGGAGTCCTTGCTGAGCTCTTCTACAGATCGTCCGGTGTTGGTGGAGAGGATTTCGAGCATTGCCTGCTTGTTGTGCAGCACTTCCTTGGCTCGAATCTGAATGTCGGTGGCCTGGCCGCGGGCACCGCTGCGCGGCTGGTGGAGAACGATGGAAGAGTTCGGAAGAGCGGCTCGTTGACCTTTCGTCCCTGCTGAAAGGATCACCGCGGCCGTACCCATGGCTTGACCGATACAGATGGTATGTACCGGGGGCTTCACATACCGGAGGGTGTCGCAGATGGCGAAGGCTTCGGTCTCAAAGCCGATCGCTTCACCTGAATACCAGCTGGTTCCAGTGGAGTTGATGTAGAAGTAAATTGGCTTCTCTGGATTGTCGAACTCCAGATAAAGCAGCTGAGCAATGATCAGCTCAGTCACGTCGATGCCCATCTGACGCTTGGCGTCGTCGTCAGAGAACAGGGGCAAGCCCAGGTAAACGATCCTTTCCTTGAGCAGTAGTGACGGAAGGTCAGGAGGCGGTGTGCGCATAACGGCGCTGTCGCCGTAGTACGGGGCCGAAGTTGTCATCTCCACCATCTCGGTGGGGCGAGCCTAGCCGGGGTCAGCGGGCTTGCGGTTGCTGGTTTTGGCCGGTTTTCCCTGACTTTTCGATTTGTTTGAAGTCTTGGTGTCGGTTGTTGCATCTTTCTCGTCCAGCCGTGCAAACACCATGCGGCCGGTTGGGGTTTGCAGAGCACCGGTCACCACCACCGGCTTGCGTTGGCCGATCAGCGATTTCGCCTCGTTGACGACCACCATCGTTCCATCGTCGAGGTAACCGACGCCCTGGCTTTCCTCCTTGCCCTCACGGACGATCTTGAGTTTGAGTTCGTCGCCGGGTTGCACTTCAGGCCGCAACGCGATCACCAGCTCACTCAGATTCATCACTTTTAGGTCTTTGACCTGGGCAACCTGCGCCAGGTTGAAATCCGCCGTAACCAGTGTCCCGCCGGTGTCAGACGCAAGCTGCAGCAGTCGGTCGTCCGTTCCTTTGCCGCCGTAACGGGTGCTGTTGATCACCAACCGCCGTCCGTAGGTGTCACGTAGATCTTTCAGAAGCTTCAGACCACGCCTGCCCTTTGCTCGCTTCTCGACGTTGGTGGAATCCGACAGCTGCTGCATCTCATCGATCACCGATTCGGCAACTATCACCTGCCCTTCAAGCAACCCGCAGGCAAGCATGCCGCGGATCCGGCCGTCGATTATCACACTAGTATCCAGGATCTTGGCTGTAGCAGGGGTCAACACCCCATCGGCCACCAGCAGCGCTTCCGTGCTGGCTGGATTGAACAGCCGCAGCAATGTGCGGCCATGCACTTCCGCCAGGTTGCTTCCAAGAATTCCGAAAAAGACGTTGCTCACCACCGCCAGCAGTGGTTTGAGTAGAACAATTCCCCCGGAGAACGGGAGCAGCAGAACCGGCAGCAGCAGAAGGTTGGCCACCAGCAGCCCCAGGATCAGGCCAACAGCTCTGCTCACCAGTAAATCGGTGGGCATGGTGCGCACCTGTTGCATCAGGCGCACCCGCAGCTTTTTGAAAACCAGGCCTGCAATCAAGCCAATGCCGCCGCCAGCTCCGCTGAGCTGGAGACGCAACTCTTCAGCATTGGTGGTTGCACTCACCAGGCCATCGGGCAGCAAGTGAATTCCCATCCATCCGGCAGCTGCACCGGAGACGACAAACAGAAGCAGGATGAGCGGATCCACCATGGGTTCAGGTCGTGGCAGATCGATCCGGATGCCAGAAGCATGCCTTATCCCACCCCGCCCCGCAGCGTCTACCTCCACATTCCCTTCTGCCACCGGCGCTGTTACTACTGCGATTTCGCCGTTGTTCCCCTGGGAGACCAAGCCCGTGGCGAACAGGGGCCTGGCAGTCGATCCATCCGTGAGTATCTGAGCCTGCTGCATCGGGAAATCGCCTCTGCCCCAAGTGGTCCGCCCTTATCGACGGTGTATATCGGTGGGGGAACGCCATCGCTGTTGTGTCCGGATCAGATCGGAGCACTACTCGACGCCTTGGCAGACAAGTTTGGGCTTCAACCAGGTGCGGAAATCACCCTGGAGATGGATCCGGCCACCTTTAATTCCTCGCAGCTGTCCTCCGTTCTGGCCCATGGAGTGAATCGCATCAGCCTGGGGGGACAGAGTTTTGATGACGCGGTGCTCGAACAGCTAGGGCGCCGGCATCGATGGAGCGACCTCCAGGCGGCGATCGACTGGCTGATGCAGGCCTGGCGCGATGGAGCACTCCGGTCCTGGAGTCTCGATCTCATTCAAAACCTGCCGGGCCAGGCCTTGGCCGGGTGGGATGCTCAGTTGGATCAGGCCATTGCCAGTCAGGCTCCCCATCTCTCGATCTACGACCTTTCGGTAGAACCGGGCACGGTTTTTGATCGCCAACGCTCGCTTGGTGTGTTGAAGCTTCCGGAGGACGACCTTGCCGTTGCGCTGATGGAGCGGACCACGCAACGGCTGGCGGATGCCGGCCTCAGTCGCTACGAGATTTCCAATTACGCCAGTCCAGGCCATGCCTCCCGTCACAACCGGGTGTATTGGAGCGGTGCCGGTTGGTGGGGATTTGGCATGGGAGCGACATCAGCGCCCTGGGGTGTGCGCTTGGTGCGACCCCGCACCCGGGCTGCTTATGCGGCCTGGCTCGACAACCCTCCGGAGGAATCGATCGCAGAGGTTGGTCTTCCCTTGGATGATCAATTGCTGGTGGGTCTGCGGCGCCGGGAAGGGGTGAACCTGCAGGGCCTTGATGCTGATGCGCTGGTGCGCCGTTGGCAACCGTTCGTTGAGCGCGGATGGCTGAAGCAGAAAGCAGGGCGTTGGTGCCTAACCGACCCAGAGGGCATGGCCCTCAGCAATCAGGTGCTGATTGAGGTGATTCTGTGGTGGGAAGAGGTTCTGGAAGACCAAAGCCACTCACACCAATCGATCTGATCGATAAGCGGCTGCTGTTGCGTTTGGCTCAAATAGCAACGGAATTGCGATCTTTATGGCTATCTGGATGGGATACGTGAATGACTACTTCGCCCAGAAACCCCACAAAAAAAGAGGTAGGCCCCTCAGCCCACCCCCAAACGACGCATTGAAGGCACCACTGCCTTCAGATCCATCTTCACTGATGGATGGGCCCTCACTGGGTATCAAATACACCTTATTAGGCATTAATGACTAGTCAGAACTTCTTAAGTTGGCTGTGAAGATGTTGTCGGCGCTAGCACCACTGCAAACGCTTGGGAGATGGAATGTTCGCGGGTTTCCTCGCCCGCGTCTCCCTAGGGCTTGAAGCAGTTGAGCCATGCCTCGATGGCAGGCCCCATTCCTCCTGTCGAGCAGATCAAGCAGGGATCAGCCAATAACTCTGAGATATTGAGCAGGGGATCACCCTTCCCATCAGCAATCGCACGGGCACGAAGGTAAAACCAGCTCTCGCTATCGCCCTTTGCTTCCATGCTCTCGGCGATGGATTTCCAGTTGTTGATCTCAGCTTGATCCACAGGAAAGCAGATTAAAATAACCGGAACTCCTCAGAGCCGGAGATGGTTCAACTGTCTAGTTACAGCTCTGCATACAGACTCCCAGAGACTAAAAATCGAGAGCAGACGATGAAGGTACGGGTGACCGTTGTCGCATCTCAAAACTCAGACTCTCCTATTCAGGCTTCGCATCACTCACAGCCCTGTGGCGCAGCGCTCTTCAGGGTTTAATTGGAAATTTTAATCGGCTTAGTTGTTCCTTTTGATGGGAGGAGTGTTGTTTCGGGTCTGGTTGACCCATCCTTTCAACGCGTCAATGAACAGCTGGCGACCATCCACGAGCGCTGGGCTGAAGGGAGGTTGTTTGGGGGTGAGCCCCAGCAGGTCTGCCGTGACTCGCACCTGGCCGTCGCAGCCTTCACCCGCTCCAATACCGATCACAGGGATGGTCAGGTCCTGCTGCACCCGGCTCGCCAGCTCTGAAGGCACATGTTCCAACACCAAGGAGAAGCAACCCTTCTGTTCGAGGGTTCGCGCCTGATCGATCAGGCGTTCCTGGCTGATGGTGTCCGTGGCCTGGCGGCGATAACCCAGACGATGCACGGCCTGTGGGGTTAGACCCAGATGCCCCATCACAGGAATGCCCATCCGCACCAGACGGTCGATCACGGCAACGACCTCCGGTTCCGCTCCCTCCAACTTGACTGCAGCAGCACTGGATTCCTTCAGCAGTCGTCCTGCGGCGGCCACGGCGCGGTCTTCGCCGCACTGGTAGCTGAGAAAAGGCAGGTCACAGACCAGCAGAGGTTGATCGCTAGGCATTGCTGTTAACCCCCGCGCCACCGCCTGGGTGTGATGGAGCATCTGATCCAGGCTCACCGGGAGTGTTGTGGCATGGCCCAGCGCCACCATGGCCAGTGAATCGCCGATTAGCACCACATCTGCACCGGCGGCTTCCGCCAGAGCCGCGGAGAGGCTGTCCCATGCGGTGAGCACGGCGATGGGTTGGCCCTTCTGCTTGAGGCGGGTCAGATCCGAAGGACGCATGCGGTTTCAAAACCCCTCTGGGGGTCATTGCTAACATTTGGACGATTCGGGCCTATGCGGCTCTGACGCCCAAATCTGGTCAGGACCGGAAGGGAGCAGCCACACGGGATGCTCAGGGCAGGCGTGGGTTCCGGGTCACCAACTTGAGGTTGAGCTGCCAGATCCTGCTGTCTGACAGGTCTCTCACGTCGGGCCGTTGTCTTGTTGCTGACGGCGACGAAGGAATTCCGGAATTCTGGCGCCGTTCTCTTCGGGTTCCGCACGGCTTGCAATTGAAGGCATGGAGCGGCTTCGCTCGCTGCGGTAGGGCTGCTTGTTCTCGAATCCAGTGGCAATCACCGTGACGTGAATTTCGCCCTCTAGGGCCTCATCCACCACGGCGCCCACGATGATGTTCGCTTCGGGATCGACTACGTCGTAGATCACCTCTGAAGCGGTGGTCATGTCCTCCAGGGTCATGTCCTTACCGCCGCTGATGTTGATCACACAGCCCTTCGCGCCATCGATGCGTTCGGTTTCCAGCAGTGGACTGGCAATCGCCGCTTGGGCTGCCTCCACGGCTCTGGAGCGGCCGGAGCCGATGCCGATGCCCAGCAATGCTGTACCAGCTTCGGTCATTACAGAGCGAACGTCAGCGAAGTCAACGTTCACAAGGCCTGGGCAGGTGATGATGTCACTGATGCCTTTGACGCCCATGCGAAGGACGTCATCTGCGCTACGGAAGGCCTCCTGAAGGGGGGCTCCGCCAATGGCCTCCCGTAGACGATCGTTGGGGATCACGATCAGGGTGTCCACATGTTCCGCCAATCGAGCGATGCCTTCGTCGGCCTGACGCATGCGACGGCGGCCCTCGAAGCTGAACGGCTTGGTCACTATGCCGACGGTGAGAGCCCCGACTTCGCGGGCGACTTCAGCAACTACCGGTGCTGCCCCAGTTCCCGTTCCACCACCCATGCCAGCGGCAATGAACACCAGATCGGAGCCCTGCAGTGCGTCGTGCAGATCTGTACGGGATTCCTCGGCTGCCTTCTGACCGATGGTGGGATTGCCGCCTGCACCCAGCCCACGGGTCAGAGTTTGCCCCAACTGCAGCCTCTGCTGGGCTTGCGACTGGATTAGGGCCTGGGCATCGGTGTTGAGGACGCGATAGCCAACTCCCTCAAGGTCACTGAGGATCATGCGGTTAACGGCATTGCTACCTCCGCCGCCAACTCCGATGACCTCGATGCGTGCGGACTGACTGGGCTGGATTCCCGCTGCCGTGTAAGACCCTGAGCCGCTCACCATCTCCATCGTCGTGGCTGAACCGTTTGGTTGCGTTGCATTATGTCCCTGAAGCCTGGTATCGGCTTCAACTGATCACAAACCAGACCCCGAGGTTGTGGTCTCCAGATTTTCAACGTTTTAGTCTCAGGGTTGGGTCTTGGCCTTTTGAGGGTTACGTGGCGCCGGCAGTTGCAATTCCGGACGGTCGGGATTGCTCAAATCAAGACTGCTCTGATTGGTCTGGCGCAGGTGCTCCGGCAGCGTGTCGTTGAGATGGACGATGGTTGCGATCTGGGCATTTAGTAGGGCTGGTTCGCCGCCGAGATCGATCTGGCCCAGCCCCTTGATGATGAGACTGATGTTGCCGTCGGGGTGAAGCACAATGGCTTTCAGCATCCCCTCGAAGCGATTCCGTTGTTGCAGCAGCGCAGCAACCTGGACGCGTTGCTGGTTGTTCCAACCACGCACGACGATGTTCGTCAGTGGTTCTGGTGATGCTTCGCTCAGCGGAATCCACTTTCCTTCTGCGTTCAGCAGCCCACGTTCTCGTCCAGAGGGCCCCTGACGCACCGCTTTGGCGACGGGAATCTCTGGCTTCAGGCTTACGATGAGACGAGCGGGCAGTATTCGTCGCTCCACCTGAGCGCTTCGCACTGGCAGAGCCCTGATCAGCTGTTGTTCAAGGGCCCTGGGGCTGACCTCCAGCAGAGGTTGTGGAAAGCTGAGCTTGGCAGCCTCGATGACTTGATTGGTCTTAAGGGCAGCACCACCGTTGAGGACAAGCGCCTCTGGCCCCCGCAACGTCCAGCCATGGCGCAGGAGGATCCAGGCGAATCCACCACTGAGCAGCAGCAAGGCCACAAAGCGCCAAAGTTGAAGCAACAGGGTCTGGCGACGCTGCCGGCGCAACTCCCGGCGGCGCTTGACCTGAGCGGAAACGGGCCGTTGGGAAGATTTGTCCTTGGCAGAGACGCGGCTCAAAGGTCGCACCGGGCCCTTGCCATCAGTTGCTCACCCCAGCTGCGAGCGCGGTCGGCATCCGAAAAGGGCACATCCATCTGCTGATCTTTGCCGACGAGGCGAAGCCGACAACGGCCCTGGGATTCATCGGTGAGGGGAGCATCACCGGAGGCCAGCGACATCAGTTCCACAAGCTCGAGCCTGCAGACATCAAACGAGCCTTGATCCTGAAAACTGCCCGCTTCAAAGCTGCTCCATTTTAGTTCACCATCTTTCAAGCGGGCACCACCGCAACCGTCGAGCTTGGCCAGCTCCGAACCTTCTGCCCAGGCACGGAACAGGTTTTGGCGCCTCCGTTCCAGCCATCCGAGCGAGGCCAGCAGCACAAAGGCCAGCAGCAAGGGAAACCAGAGCAGCCCGTGGCTCATGGGTCAGGCGAAGGACGCTGCGTTCATTCTCCTGCTGTTTGGATCAGTTGGTGCACCAACTGTTCGAGTGTTACGCCACTGGCCGCCCAGAGCATTGGGAACATGCTCTGCGCTGTAAAACCAGGCAGGGTATTGATTTCGTTGATCCAGAGCTGATCGGCCGCCTCGTCGTAGAAGAAATCCACTCGACCCATGCCGTTGACGCCAACGGCAGCACAGGCTTGCAAGGCCTGTGCGCGGATGCGGTGACTCACTTGATCGGGCAGGGGAGCTGGAATCAATGTGGTGCTGCGCCCAGCAGTGTATTTCGTGTCGTAGTCGTACCACTCGGCATCAAAACGAACCTCGCCGACCACCGACGCTTCAAGCGTGCGTCCCCCCAAAACGCCGCATTCCACTTCTCTTGCGTTGACGCCCTGCTCAACCACCAGCCTCGGATCCAGCGCTGCTGCCTGGTTGAGTCCTGCTTCCAGTTCGGGGCGCGAACGCACCTTGCTGATTCCAACCGAAGAGCCGAGATTGGCCGGTTTAACAAAGCAGGGGTAGTTCAGTTCCGTTTCAATTCGATCCAGGAGGGCCGATCGGCTGTTGGCATGCTCGAGTTCGGAGGCGTGAAGGGCCACATAGGGCACTTGGGACAGCCCTGCATTCGAAAAGGCGGACTTCATCGCCTGCTTGTCCATGCTGACGGCTGAGCCGAGAACGCCAGCGCCCACAAAGGGTTTTCCGGTCAGTTGGAATAACCCCTGAATGGTTCCGTCCTCTCCATTGGGGCCATGCAGAACCGGATACCAGATGTCGATTCCATCGCATCCCTCAGGAAATCCTTGGAATCCCAAGGGGGGCTGAGGTGGAGACAGCTCCGGCGCGGTTTCAGAGGCCAGGGTTGCCTCGGCCAGATCCTTTCCCCACCAGCGACCATCACGGTCGATGTAGATCGCTAGGACCGTGTAGCGCTTTTTGTTGTGCCCGCTACGCAGGCCTCGGACGACGGTCGCCGCAGATCGGATCGACACGTCGTGCTCTCCAGAGCGGCCTCCAAAGACGAGTCCGACCGTGATGGGACTGGACGACATGAATGCTGCAACCCCTGAGCACTGGGAGCGCCAAAGGTATCAGCGTTGTGATCAGCGGGGCAGGGGGCTGCCGCTGAGTGAAAAGGAGCGCACAGCATCGATGCGCATCTGCACAAGATCGCCGGATTTGTAGATATGGCCATCCGGTCCAGTGGAATTGAAGAAGGTCAGGCGATTGGTCCGGGTTCGCCCCATCAGCTGCGATGGGTCCTTGGGATTGATGCCCTCCGCCAGCACTTCTTCGGTACGGCCCTCGTAGCGGGCATTGGCCTTGCGGGCGCAGCGTTCCACCAAGGTATTAATTTCGCGCAGGCGTTCCACCTTCACCTCTTCCGGCAGCTGGTTGTCCCAGTTGGCGGCAGGAGTGTTGGGCCGAGGTGAATAGGCCGCCGTGTTCACCTGGTCGAAGCCGATTTCTTCGATTAGGTCAAGGGTGCGGCGGTATTGCGCATCGGTTTCGCCAGGGAAGGCAACGATCACATCGGCACTGATGGAGGCATCAGGCATGCGCTCACGGATGCGGTCGATGATCCGCCGGTAGCGCTCCACGGTGTACCCCCTGGCCATGGCCTGCAACACGTCGTTGTCCCCGCTCTGGAACGGAATGTGAAAGTGTTCACAGAGCTTGGGCAGATCGGCACAGGCATCGATCAACCGCTCGGTGAAGTAGCGCGGATGACTGGTGGCAAAACGGATCCGTTCAATGCCCTCAACGTCGTGGACGTGATGGAGCAGATCGGTGAGGGTGTTTTGGCGGCGACCCTCCGGCGTGATGCCTGGCAGATCCCGGCCATAGGCATCAATGTTCTGGCCGAGCAGGGTGATCTCCCTGTATCCCTGGGCGGCGAGACCCTCCATCTCCAGCTTGATTGCCTTGGGCAGCCGCGATTGTTCTTTGCCGCGCACTGAGGGCACCACGCAGTAGGTGCAACGCTCGTTACAGCCGTAAATCACGTTCACCCAACCGCAGATGCTGCTGTCCCGGCGGGCCGTGGTGATGTCTTCAAGGATGTTGTGGTCTTCGGTGGCAACCACCTGCTGGCCGCTGTCCACCTGCAGCAACAGGGTTTCAAGCCGATTGGCGTGTTGCGGTCCCATCACTAGATCCAGCTCTGGCACCCGCCGCAGCAGTGATTCGCCCTCCTGCTGGGCAACACAGCCCGCCACCACCAGAGTGAGGTTGGGGTTGTTGCGTTTTCTCTGAGCCTGTCTGCCCAGGTAGCTGTAAACCTTCTGCTCGGCGTTATCCCGGATGGTGCAAGTGTTGTAGAGCACTAGGTCGGCATCCATTTCAGCTGACGCCTCCTGGTAGCCCATGGCCTCCAGGATTCCCGCCATCCGTTCGGAATCCGCCTTGTTCATCTGGCAGCCGAAGGTGGTGATCCAATAGCTGCCCCGCTGGGGATTAGCGGTGGCGTTAGTGGCGAGGGGGGCGGAGGCGACCAAGTCTCTGGCTCAAGCCTTCTCAGTCTGAGTCACAGGGGTGTTGTGTCAGTTTGGAGATTGACAACCGGATGGCGATGGGCTGGGCCCTCAGGCGGTTTTCGCTCACCAAGGCCGTGCCCCTCACGATCAGCAGGGGCACCACTGCATCTGTGGTTCGATTAGAAGTCAGGATTGAGCAGGATGGGCTCATCGGCCTAGGTGAGACCGGTGGATTTGAGACCGGCCATCGTGCCTTTGCCCTTGAGGCAGTGGAACAGGATCTGCTGGAGCTGTTGCCCCAGCTTGAGACACTCGATCCCGACCGACCGCAACGGTTCGAGCCCCTGCTGGCAACCCTGAGCCCGCCGGCCCGTTGTGCCATCGACCTGGCGCTGTGGGACTGGCATGGGCAACGGCTCGGCCATCCGCTATGGCGGCTCTGGGGGTTGGACGCAGATGAGGGTGTGGCCACGAGCGTCACCCTGGGACTGGCTTCAGTCCCTGCGGTGCTGGATCGTCTGGACCGCTGGTGGACGCAGCTGCCAGCAACGCGGGTGAAGCTCAAGTTGGGTAGCCCCGATGGGGTGGACCACGACCTCAGCCTGCTTGAGGCTGTGGCCCAAGCCATCACCGAACGATCCCAGCAGCAGGGCGTGGCGATCGAACTACAGGTGGATGCCAACGGTGGATGGACCCTGGATCAGGCCAGGCGGATGCTGGAGCCCCTGGCATCACACCGGGTGGTTCTGTTGGAGCAACCTCTGGCTCCCAATCTGGATCCGACGCAGGATGCGGCGGGGTTCGCGGCGCTGCACCCGCACTGTCCGATGTCCTTAGTGGCGGATGAAAGTTGCTGGGATCTGGAGGATCTGCTGCGCCTTGCTCCTGTGGTGGATGGCGTGAATCTCAAGCTTCTGAAGAGTGGGGGGCTCAGTCAGGCCCTGCTGATGGCCCAAGTAGCGCAGCGGATGGGGCTGGACCTGATGGCGGGCTGTTATTCCGACAGCTCTTTGTTGAACGGTGCAGCGGCTCAGTTGCTGCCCCTGATCCGTTGGCCTGATCTCGACAGCCATCTCAACTTGGTAGATGACCCCTTTGTTGGTCTTGAGTTGCGG
>QCSL01000023.1 GCA_003209165.1 Synechococcus sp. AG-670-B23
TTAGAAGTCAATTGGCTTATTCAACTTAAGATCATGGAATAAATCTGAACATCATATGCAGACCTACAATGACTGAAATAACTGAGAATAACAATTCAATACAATATTCAAATGGTTTAATCTTGGGTGTTTTGTAGTCTCTTCCATACCACCAGCCTCTAATGTAAGACTTACCCGTAACAACATCAGCTACTGGTCGCAAACCTTGGAATAATCTCCAGAACAGCAAAGCCCAGAGAAGGTAAAACAGCCAATGCGCGCCTGACATTTCATCCCAGCTAAGAACTAGCTTAATTACAACAAGAGCAAGGACTGCAGCTTTTGCAAGATTATCTGAGTTCATTCTAGTAATCATATTGCACATCATAGCGCAATCCCAAATACTCTTGAAGATTGTTGTATTAATATTATACGATATTGAGCTGGCTGAGGATAGTTGAACTTGAGTGCTGGGCCTTAGTTTTGCTTGATGAATAAGTGGCAATCAGGGCCTGTTATTTTGATGGATTTATTTTGTTCAAGATTATAAAGATCAGAGGTGCTGACTGAGCAATTGTCTGACAGGACTACTGATGCTGGGGAACAACGCGATTAAGGCTTGGCAGACGATGCGAAAGACGGGCTGGAAGCGCTGCCCCCCGTCTGTGCGATGAAGCTTGAGGGAGGCGCGGGCGAGTGAACCCGCGAACATTCCGTCTCCCAAGGCGCTGCAGTGGGTCGCTGACACCTGATCTTTAGATGGTGGTCATTACGGGATGCATTCCCAGATGGCAAAAAATCCTTCAATGGTTAAATCGGCGGTCGATAACTTTTCAAGTTCCGCATCCTTCTCCTCCAATGTCATGTCGTCATCACTTGGGTATCTTTCGCACACATATCTGTAATGCAGCATGGCAGACCATTTCATTACGGCTCTCCATGCTTTAACCAAGTCTCTAAAAATTGGAGACAAGCAACATTCGCGCATCCATATGATTTCCTAGCAACTGATTGTCCGACGATCCACCAAATATCTGAACCTGGGAGATGAAGGCTGATCACTGCTGCTGCTGTCGCTCCAGCACCAGATCCAGCTCCCCCCAGCGGCAGCGCCAGTTGCGATCAAGCAACTGCCATCCCTGACCTACAAGCTGATCCAAGGCCTGCTGTTCCGCCCAGCCACCGCTGCATTGAGACTCCACCGGCTTGAACCACCATGTTTGGTTCAAACCATTCCCCCCAGGAACAGTTCTAGGGTTCAGCCATGAAGGTTCCGATCATGCGCAGACGCTTCACGGCCGTTCTGGCTTCTCTGATGTTGTTCATATGCCAGTGGCTGTTGGCAGTTCCGGTGCACGCCGCCACGGATGTGGCCAAACAGGTGCTGATCGGTGCCGACTATTCGAATAAGGATCTGCGGGGAGCCACTTTCAACCTCAGCAACTTGCGCGAAGCCAATCTCTCCGGATCAGATCTCCGGGGAGCCAGCCTCTATGGCGCCAAGCTGCAGGACGCCGACCTGAGCGGCACCGATCTGCGCGAAGCCACCCTGGACGCCGCTGTGATGACGGGCACCAACCTTGCGGATGCCGTGCTGGAGGGAGCCTTCGCCTTCAACACCCGCTTCAGCGATGTGGTGATCACGGGAGCCGACTTCACCGACGTCCCCATGCGCGGGGACCAACTCAAAAGCCTCTGTGCCGTTGCCGACGGGACGAATTCCGTCACGGGGCGCAGCACCCGAGAGAGTCTCGGTTGCGCCTGAACCATGAGTTTTGATCCTCGAAGCCTGGAGCGCCTGCGTGAGTTAGGGCGTCAACTCCCCGCACTTTTACCGGAACCTGAAAAGCCACCGGCAGCCCCCAAAGCCAGCCAGGTGCGTCACCGCGTTGAAACCGAGAAGAACCCTGAGGAGCTCTTCCGGGAACTGATGAAAGCCAGCCAGGACGGCACCGTTCCTGAGCATCTGATGGCACGCCTAAAACAGTTGGAGGCCCAACGCAAACAAACGGCTCATCCGTCGCCGTTCAGCTGCAACAACGACACCCCAGCTCTCGCCGCGCCAACGCGCAGCCAGCCCGGACCGGGAAAAAACACCCAACCGAAACGGCCGAAGGTCGACCCAGGCAGTGAGGAGGAAAGCCTGTATGTGGCTTTCGCACAGCTGCTGCTCGAAGACGATGGAGACGACGATTGAACCCGGCCCGCTGCCGGATCCTTGCGGTGGGCAAAGTGCGTCGTGGCTGGATTCAGGACGGCATTGACCTTTACCTCAAACGCCTGCCTGGATTGACCATTAGCGAACTCCGCGAAAGCAATCCAGACAAGGAAGCCGATGCCATCAGGGCGGCCCTACGGCCCGATGAAACCCTGATTGCTCTGATGGAACAGGGCGACAACTTGGCGTCGGTTCCCTTCGCGCGACGACTCGAACAATTCGGCAACCAGCGGCTGGCCTTTGTGATTGGTGGAGCCGACGGACTGACCGCTGAGCTCAAGGACCAGGCCCAATGGCGTCTGAGCCTCTCCCCGATGACCTTTCCCCACGAACTGGCACGGCTGATGCTGGTGGAACAGCTGTTCCGAGCTCAGGCGATTGTCCAAGGCAGCCCTTATCACCGCGCCTAGGGTTCGTGATGGCCGCTTATCTCTCCCCCTCGACCATGCGTCTGGCCCTGCTGTCTCCGATCCATGGCCAGTCGATTGATCACATCGTTCGACAACTGGAGAACTACAGGGTTTTTCTTGCGCCCTTTGAGTTGCGTCATTACTTTCACGTTTCTCTGGAAAGTCACCCAGATCTCCAATCCGAGCTCACCGCCTTCGCCGAACAGGAGGGGCACAGCATTGTCTTCACGGAACGCAGGCAACCCACCTGGCGGCCCTGCACGGCCTATGCCCTTTGTGAACTGATCAAAACGGCGCTTGCCGATCACCACATCCACAACAAGGTTCTGATTCACACCGATACTGATCTGCTGGTGTCCGCCAAAGCCAAAGATCAGCTGCAAAACCACCGCATTGGCTGCGGCAACAGTCAGTGCCGACTTGAAAACAGCCGCTGGAGATGGGGAGCAAAAGCCAAAGCTGACCCTCGGCTCAAACGCTTTATCAAGGAAATACTGGACGGAGATCGTTCAAAACTTCGGAGCGGGCGGGTTTGCGGTGCCTACATGCCCTGGTCGGTCTTCAAGATTTTCGGCGTCATCTACTACCACTACTTCAAAAACAACTACCTCAAGAAAAACCCTGAATCCGTCTGGCCAGTCACTGAAATCGCCATTCCCAGCATTCTTCATCATTTAGAAGGTCAACATGCCAGCTTTCAACCTCCTCTCATTGAAGTACCAAAGGACAAAAAAGTACCCCTTCAAACAATTGATCGACTGCTGAAAAGAGGCGACCAGTTTGGTCTCAAAAAAATTGCTCGTGACACTGATAGTGACGCGTTTCACTACGTGATGCGCCTGCAGGCACAAGCTGCAAGGGAGGCCTGACCATGCTCCACGTCGTGGACAACCTTCTGCCCACCACCGCCCTCAATGAGCTTCGCGACCTCTGTGACATTCCTGGGCGGCTCAAGGAACAACACTCGGCGATGCTCAGTTCAGCTGGCGAACTGAGACCCGGTCCCCCTTTCGATCCACGCAACCGCCCAGCGAGCCATCGTTGATCGCTACCTCGACGAGGCCCTTCTCCCCCTGGCAGCACCGTTCGCCCCCAAGCGGGCCGGAGTCGAGTGGTAGTGCAAGATCAACAACGATCTCGACTGGCACATCGACAAGGACGAACTTGAAGGCCGCCTGAGCGCCCGTTTCATGCTGCCGTTGCTATTCACCGTGTTCTATCCCCACGTGATCTGCGCTGGCGGCGAACTGCTGGTGGCCGACAACCCTCCGATCGAGAACGGATATGAGGGGCCGTTACCAACGTTCCGCTCAGTGATCTCGATCCCGCCGGTGGTGAACCGTCTGGTGCTGTTCTCCCCCGGCATCCTGCATTGCATCAACCCCTTCGAAAGCGAGCGCTACTCCGTCGCCGTGAACATCTGGAGCCAAGCCCCCCTCACCACAACGGCTGCAGAGCCACCGGCTTGAATTTCTCGATCGAAACCGTCCAGGCCCGCGGGGAAAAAGCCTGCAATTCGGCTTTGAACACAGCCGTATCACCCGTGTTCAGCCAGGCCGCCTTGAGCCTGGGCACATCCTCCGGCAGCCGCTCCATCGGCAGCTCCACCAGCAACAGGCTGTGGGCTCCAGCCGCGCGCTGCAAGCAACCCTGATCACTTCGCTGCCACACCCGCAGCAGCAGCTCCAACACCAGGACATGGCCCAACGCCTCTGGAGCCTCGCCCTGCGGAGCCACCTCTTTCTGAGACCGCCCCCCCAGAGGCAGGGCCCGCTGGCCCTGCTGATCAATCAGCGCCATGGCCACGAGATAAGGAGAGTCAGCCAACACCAGAACCCGAAGACCACCATCCTCACCGGACCCTCCCCACAGAAATCAGTACATGTGTACTATTTGTTCAGCCATTGTCGCTGCCGTGGAGCTCCAACACAGTCCGCTGGCCCTGCAGCCCAAGCGCAGCCGGCTCGCCCTGCCTCTGGCTGGGGAACGCGTCACCGCAGGCTTTCCGTCTCCCGCCGATGACTATGTCGACGTGGGGATCGACCTCAATGAACAACTAATCCGGCATCCCACTAGCACCTTTTTTCTGCATGTGAGCGGCGACTCGATGACCGACGCCGGCATCCACGATGGTGATCTTCTAGTGGTCGATCGCAGCCTCGACCCGCGCCCAGGCCACGTGGTTGTGGCCGTGCTTGACGGTGCCTTCACTCTGAAGCGCCTGGTGCGTCATCGCGGCCGGTTGCGCTTGGAAGCCGCCCATCCGGACTATCCCCCGCTGGAGCTTCACCGCTGCGGCGAGGTGCAGATCTGGGGCGTCGCTATCCACGTGATCCATCCGCTCTGAAGCGACATCGCCATGCCTCAGGCCACGGCCCTGATCGATGGAAACAATTTCTACGCCTCCTGCGAACAGAGCATGGACCCGGCTCTGTTCGCCCACCCCGTGGTGGTGCTGTCCAACAACGACGGCTGCATCGTGGCGCGCAGTGCCGAAGCCCGTGCCCTGGGCATCCGCATGGGGACGCCGTACTTCAAGGCGCGCCGGGAGCTTGAACGGCACAACGTGGTGGTGCGCAGTTCGAACTACGCCCTCTATGCCGACATGAGCCAGCGAATGATGAGCCTGCTGGAGGCCCACTGTGAAGAGCTGGAGGTGTATTCAATTGACGAAGCCTTTGGGAGGGTTCGTCGTCCCAGCAATGGCGACCTGCAGGATTGGGCCCGCCAGCTGCGGGCACGGGCCCGGCAGAACCTGGGACTCCCGATCGCCATCGGCCTGGGGGCCAGCAAGGCACAGGCCAAGCTGGCCAATCGACTGGCCAAACAGACCCCAGACCATGCCGGGATGTTCGACCTCGGCCAGTGCGACAACCCCGATCGCTGGCTGGAAACCATTGCGATCGAGGACGTCTGGGGAATCGGTCGGCAATTGGCCCATTGGTGCCGCCTGCGGGGCATCAGCAACGCGCGACACCTCCGGGACATGCCGAGCGGTGAACTGTGCGCCAAATGCGGCGTGGTGGGTCTTCGGCTGCAACGGGAGCTGCAGGGCCATGCCTGCCTGCCGCTGGAGCTTGCACCGGCACCGAAGCAAGAAACCTGCGTGAGCCGCAGTTTCAGCCGACCCATCACCAGCCAAGAAGAGCTGAACCAGGCCATCGCTACCTATGTGGTGCGCGCCGCCGAAAAATTGCGCAAGCAACGGCAACGGGCAGCAGCCCTCACCATCTATACCCGCACCAGCCCGTTCGCACCTGGGTTTTACAGCCAAGCGGCCAGCACGCAGCTGGACCTACCGAGCAATGACACGGCCGTGCTACTGCAGGCGGCACGGCCCTTGGTGACACGGATCTTTCGCCCCCACCGCCCACTGGCCAAGGCCGGCGTGCTGATGCAACACCTGCAGAGCCACGACATCCTTCAGACCCATCTGATGGTGCCGATGAGTGAAGAGCAGCAGCAGAAACGGGAATGCCTGATGCAGACCATCGACCGGATCAATCGGCGTTACGGGCGTGGAACCCTGCAATGGGCCGGCTGTGGACTGCAGCCCAGCTGGTTGATGCGGCGGGGGCAACTCAGCCGCGCCGCTACCACCCGTCTGCAGGATCTACCGGTGGTAAAGGCCTGATCCCATCAATCACCGCTCACCCAGAAAACGGCAAGCAGAAAGGCTGGTCGCCACCTGTTCCACGCCGTCGACAAAAGCCTCAGCATCAACAGCCCGTGTGCGTACAAAGCTGGTCTGGATCTCTTCAAGCTGAGCCATGGCGTGATCACGGCTCAAGCGCGTCGAGGTGTGGGCAAGGCTGCAGAGGGATGTGGCCACCCCACGGCCGAAGCCGCGTGAACTGGCCTGGCGCCGCACCGCCGAGAGCAGCATGGGCACCACGAGGCCACCCAACACAAGAACGAGAGCAATCAGACCCCAGAGACGACCACCACGCACCAAATAGGGGAGACCGCTATTGGCAGGGGACGGTGACTCGGAAGGGGAAGGGGGCATCACTCAAAGCTCTTGCAGCAACTGAATCACTTGTTCACGGGTGCTGAGGAGCAACACCATCCGCTCACCGTGGGCATTGAGCCCAGTCTGCTCACGCACCAGATCGGTGCTGACCAACGCCAATCCTCCGGTTTCGGTGAACAGCACCGGCAGGGTGCCCTGGTGCCCGCGCATGCCCTGCAGATCCAACGCCTGACGAACAGCCCGCTGGGCTTTATCAGAGCCCAGACGCTCTACAAAGGCTGGCCAAAGGTGGTTGACCGGGTCGAGCGCGGCGAAATCAAGCTGCGAATCAGACATCAGGACGGCAACAACGCAAGGGCTTCGCTGATCATCTGCGGGGTGACGACAATGCGCTCGAGCGGATCGGCATTGTCGAGGTAGGCCTCAAACGACGCGAACCGCTCGATAAATGGATCGGCTCCCTCGGCGGTGCAAGCCTCGAGCCAATCACCCTCTTCGGGCTTGACCGCGATGTAGGCCTGCAGCGCTTCCTCCAGATCGCCGCCATCGCCAACGCCCTCGCCATGCCAAATCGCTTCGAAGAATTCAGACATCTTCAGCTCAAGGAAAAGGTCCTGATGCAGTTTGCCGAGACCACCGACAAACTCACCACCCCTCTCCTCAAAGACCAGTAGTCCATGGCTCAGGCGGCGGGGGGAACGGTGTAACTCGCGCAACGCTGCTGATCCAAATGGCCGATGTGTTTTCTCTCGGTGTAATAGAGCTCCTGGTAGCGCAACGCATCACGGTTGAGGTCATCGAACAGGGACTGAATCCGCACCTCCATATCCAGGTTGGCCTGATCTGACGAAGCGTCCTGATCAATCAGTACAGCGATGCACGATTCCAGGGTCTGCAGACGCTGGCCGCCCCAGGCCTCCAACAGATGCCGGCAGCGCTTCAAGCTTTTCTGCCGCTCCAGCAAAGCAACAATGCCCCGCAACTGCTCAAGGGGCTCCGCCAAAGCGACACGCTGCAATTCACCGGGCTCAAGCAGAGGAGTCAACCGGGACACCAACGCACTGCTCTCTAGCAAGAGCTGGTCGGTGAGCAAACGGGGCAGATCGATGAGATCCAAACCCTCGCCATCGTCCTCGCATCGAATGATCGACTCCAACCGCCCCTCACCCAGGTTCGTCTCCTCGAGATCCGAGATGGCCGCCCAGAGATGGCGGTGATGGGGGATGGCGAAATCCTCCAGTTCGCGTTTGCGCAGTTCCTGGCGAATCGTGGCCCGATGCCGAGGGCAATGGAGGTATAGCCGCAGCAAATCTGCCTCGCAGCGCTCCCGCTGACCAGATTCTCCAGGCTGCTCATGGCGGCTGGAGCGCCCATGCCAACGCTGGCCTTTCACCTGCTGGCGTAGATCGTCCTCCAGCTGAAGCGCCAGCCGTCCCTGACCACCACTGAGCCTCTCTGCAACCCGTTGGAGATAGTGGGTGCGTACAGCTGACTGGGGCAGTTTGCCCAGCAACCCCACAAGGGCCGTTACCGCCTGTTGGAACTGGTCGGCCCGGCTGAGATCACGCTCCCCCAGCACCTGCTCGATCTGCCAGTCGAGCCAGAGGGGGGCCTGATCCAGCAGGGCGCGGTAGTCGCCGGCCCCATTTTGTTTGAGAAACTCATCAGGATCTTTACCGGACGGCAGGTGCAGAACCCGCAGCTCCAGCTGGCCCTGCATCGCCAGCTGCTCAACCTCACCAATGGCCCGATTCGCCGCACGGACACCGGCGCCATCGGCGTCAAAATTCAGGACAATCCGCTTGCTGTCGCTGACGCGGCACAACTGGGTGATCTGCTGGCGGCTCAAGGCCGTGCCTAGCGAAGCCACAGCGTTGGTGATGCCGGCGGCATGCAGGGCAATCACATCGAAATAGCCCTCCACCACAACCGCTCTGTCGTCCTTTCGGATGGCATTGGAGGCCTTGTCGAGGCCGAACAGATGCTTACCCTTCTCGAATACTTCGGTCTCGGGGGAATTGAGGTACTTCGGTTCGCTGCCATCAAGGCTGCGCCCTCCAAAACCAATCACCCGGCCCTGACGGTCATGGATTGGAACCATGACCCGATGGCGGAAGCGGTCATAAAACCCATTACCGCCCTTGCGCGGCACCACCAGACCAGCTGCCTCCAGAAGCTCGGGAGCCAGTCCCTCCACCTGTTGAAGATGCTTCAACAGACCATCCCACTGATCCGGCGCGTAGCCGAGCTGGAAGGACTCCTGGGTAGCGCGACTCAGCCCTCTGGTCTCGGTGATGTACTTGAGGGCTTGTGCGCCCATGGGCGCCATCAACTGGCTGCGAAACCAGCCAGCAGCGAGTGCCAGAGCCCGTTGCAACTTGTCCCTCAGGGACAACTGTTGCCGCAGCCGCTCCTGCTGCGGACCATCGACCGTTTCGATGGGTAGCTGATAGCGCCGCGCCAGATCCAGCACGACATCGCTGAAACTCTGGCGCTGGAACTCCATCAAAAACTTGATGGAGTTGCCCCCGGCACCGCAGGAGAAGCAGTAGAAAAACTGCTTTGCGGGAGAGACCGTCATCGACGGTTTGCTGTCGTCATGGAATGGACAGATCCCGACGAATTCCCGTCCTTTCTTCTTGAGCACCACGTGCTCGCCCACAACATCAACGATGTCGACACGTTCCTTGACGGCCTCAATCGTTCTTGGGTGTAGGCGCGCATTCACCATCGGTCCATTCTGCGAAGTCGCAGCGTTCCGTGCACCTCGTCATCAGAACAAACATGGCCGAACCGCATAACGCACAACTCTGGTGGCAACGGGAATCGGTGCGGGGCAGTCGAGCCCTGATACTCAGCTCACTGGCCTTCAGCCTGATGACGGTCTGCGTCAAGCAACTGAACAGTCGTCTTCCCGTAGCTGAAATCGTGCTGAGCCGGGCCCTGATAAGCATCGTTCTCACGGCTGTGGGCCTACGCATTGCGGGAATAAGCCCCTGGGGCCATCGACGGGGGCTGCTGGTGGCCCGCGGGGTGCTAGGCAGCTTGGCCCTTTTGTGCTTCTTCGAGGCGATTGACCAGTTACCGCTCGCTTCAGCGACGGTGCTGCAGTACACCTACCCCACATTCACGGCCGTGGCTGCGCTGTTGCTGCTTGGCGAACCGCTGCGACGACGCATCATTACAGCGGTACTGCTGGGCTGGATCGGCGTCACGCTGGTGGTGCAACCACAGTGGCTCACAGGAACAGCACAACCTGCACAGCTGATACCTGCACTGATCGGGATCGCTGGCGCACTGATGACCGCACTGGCCTACGTCAGTGTGCGGCAGCTGTCGAAAACCGAACACCCGTTGGTGATCATCATGTATTTTCCAATGATATCGGTTCCCCTGACCCTGCCCTGGGTGCTTCACCAAGGGGTGTGGCCTCAGGGCATCGAATGGTTTTGGCTCCTAGGAGTGGGTGTGATGACCCAACTGGGCCAAATCTGGGTGACCGAGGGTCTGCGCTGTCTTCCCGCTGCCCGTGCCACGTCGATCAACTACGTACAGGTGGTTTTCGCCGCTGGCTGGGGCTGGCTCTGGTTTGCTGAATCGGTCAATGCCTGGCAGGTGGGTGGAGGGATGCTGGTGCTGGGGGCCACATGCATCAGCCTCTCAACTCGGCGCAACTGATCAACTTGCCGGAAGGCCAAGGGGGTACAGCAGCCAACGCTGGATATCATCAGCCTTCCCTGAAACTGGTCGTGCAAGCGTCCAACCCTCTCCACGCTCGCCTCTTAAGAGGAACAATTCAAAAGAGCTATCAACACGTACTGGGTCCTGGGGGAGTTGCCAATCAAAACTGCCCTCAAGGTGTGTAAACCGTTGACCATCCAATTTGAGCGTTTCCTGATGACCAACCCGGACACGACTTACAACGGGATCAGTGGTAGGGGGATTGAGGCCAAGACTTTCAGAAATTGATGACTGAGTAGCCGTTATTTGCGCTTGCAAAGCTTCCATGACGATGCTTCTAGGCGGATCTGAATTAAAACCACATGAAGTACATATGATAGCTATATTAAATAGGCAGAAAATATTTATAACAAGAAATGCTACGCGACTCGAAAAGGCGCCGCTGGGCATTCTGCACCGATAAGACATCATTGGTAGAGAATAATCAAACAGCAGATTCAGGATTTGGTGGTGCCTCCTTAGCGGGCGATTGGAAGGACGAAACAACAGCGATAGCCATCGCGAGAACACCGGTCGTTGCAGCTCTCGGGAGGGTTAATATTGGGTCGATAGCAAGCAGAAGAACCAAAATCGGTGGATATGGTACTTGAAAGAATAAAAGAGCTACAGAAATTGTAGGTACAGTTGCCACTCCTGTGAGCCCAGCAGCAGAAATACCAGTGATGGCCCCCCAACCAATGACCTCAACAATCCTTAAAGGAGTAATACCTACGTCATAAAGATTCAGCGCAAATAAGATAGCAATTACGTTATAAGAAACGTTGCCAAGCCGGGCAATCAACAAACTTAGAGAAGCTGAAGCCTCAACTTCAGATTCATTACGTCCCATACCCGTGAGGGTCTCAAAGAGCAATGGATAAGCGGTCATACTGCTTCCTGTCGACAGACTTAGCAAAAATACTGAATCAACCGGGTTCACTGAAATTCCAACACGTTCGCTTTTAGAAGTAAATCGACGATAAATTAATCTCGAAACACCAAGTGAGGCAATTGCCGTAAGAAAAACGCATATTGTAAAATTTAGGAGCGCAATGACTATTTCAGCATTGATTGTAGAAATGGCTGCGGAAATTAGGCAGATAAGAACCAAGGGAGCAAGATTGAGTACAATATTAAGAGCTTGGACAGAAATTGAGTTAACACTCCGGAGAAGTGAAATAAGAGGCGATGTCAAATCTGGCTTAAGCCGTGAAATAGCCAAACCAGCAATGACAGAACCACTAATTACTTTGAGTGTTTGACCATTTGAGGCATCAGCAAAAATGTTACTAGGAATAATTTTCGAGATCCAAATATCATTAGCTTGTGAGGTAGAAGCAACAGCACCAACATGAATATCAGTAACATCAAGCATAAATCGACCTATTGACAACTTCGCACTAGGCGAAAGAATTCCTGGGCTCTGATATAGAGATAGAAGCAAGGCCAATGATGTAGCAAATAAAATTGCTGAAAGTAAAGAAACTACAAATCTAGTTCCAAATCTGATGCGATCAGCATTATTTCGGGTGTGGGAGCTAAAGATGTTAGCTATAGAAATCATCACAGCAGACAAGACCAGGGGGATCGCCGGAAAAGCAATAAGCTGAACCATCGAAAGGCCAATATCATTAAGAGCAGAAGAAGAAGAAGGAGGAATAAGCCTTCCTAAGACAATCGAGAATGGCAATATATAAAAGAAAAAATTACGAGGCTCCCGTAATTTTGGCAAAAAGGATAATATCGAGGAACAGATCGCTTGGATGGTTGAGGGATTAATGTTCATGGTCAGGAGGCAAGATAGTAAGATTGGAACTCATCCAGAATCGCGATATCGTTTTTGATCCCCCCCCACTCACGCTGCAAAGTCATATCTATAAAGTCCTCAAGACCAAGTCTACCTTCCTGGGAGAAATAGATAGACTTTCGATCAATCAGTTCGTCGAAAAGTATAGGTACGTATTCAAGTGATAAATCAGGTTTCGAGTAAACAATAGGTTTAATTTCAGTAGCATCACGATATATAGCGTCAACAATAGAATCATTAGCAAACAAAGCCTCTTTCGCGGCTGTCCAATTGTCAAAACCAACAAATTCTGCGTTTGGAAAGTTAACTCTCGCCTCAGTTTCCCAGGTTGAATTCTTGATAGAGCCAATTCTAATATTTGAATTTTTTAAAATCTCACCAAAGCTGGGGTCATCTGGGTCTACTTTCAATGAAGAAATAAAACCTCGATTAGCAAGAAAAGCATGGCGAAAACTTAGATATTGAATTGGGAAGGCATCAAAAAGTCGAGTATATGTTAGCCCGAGTTTGCCAATCCCAAGGTCAAAATCGCCAAGCCCAACACGTTCTACCAGGTTGTTAAAACTCGTTGAAGAACGGTCAAATTCAATATCTACTTTAAGTTTGCTGGCCAGAGTTTTGGCAATTTCAACATCATACCCCGTGAGCTCCTTAGATTCTGGATCTATATAGTAAGCAGGAGGAGTGTTGTAGGGAGGCAGGCCAACTTTCAAATAACCACGACGTTGGATGGATTCAACAAAATTATTAACAGCGTTGACTTGAAGAGGGCTAAGTAACATTAAAGAGACAAAGGCAAATGCGACCAATGATCTCAAAAAAGGTTTAAACATGCAGCAAAGACTGCCAGACGAAACATGTTTTGATTATAGACCGGTTCTATTAAGCTTGCATTGAAATAAACTAATCCAAGAACTCAGAATATTTCGTTCGACATTAAATGGACATTAACGTATCTGAACGCAAGCCCTTGCGCAAGGATTCAACCCCAACGAGGTCATCAAGAGAAAGGTTCCCCAAGTTGACCAGCGGACCGTAACGATTAATCAGGTATGACTGAACTGACTTGATGGGGGCCTCAAAGAGAAAGCAACCAATTGGAAGCCTTGCGGTAATAGACTCAAGCAAAACACTATCAACTTGACCTCCATCAGATACGTAGCCACAACGTCCAGATTCCCTAGATTCGAGAATGATAAGTGAGGCACCTGATTCTGATGACATCTCACAATGGTTAATCCACTGTTGAGAAGTAAGTTCATGCTCAGAATCGGACGTTTTACGACCCACCTCACTCATCACAAAATAATTCGAGGAAAGTTTTTTAATATATGAACAGTAAGTTGAGTCGTCAAGATCAATTATTCCTCTACTCAACTCGATACAATCGAGGCCGAACAAATCTATATGACGTAAAAATTCATCAAACCCATGGTGATGCATCATATATTCAAAAAAAGTTCCTCCTAAGACCGGGTAAATACTAAATTCATTGCAAAGAATTTTTTTGCGAGAGAAATCGGGATCAACAAGTGCGCTACCCCAGCCAAACTTTATAATGTCAATATATTTAGAATACGAATTCAAGTACGTTTCAAAAAGTTGAAATGGTGTTCCTACCTCAAGAACATGATTTAAAGAATTAGGATTTAAGGATAGATTATTAATCATTTTAGCTTAAGAATCAGACGATTCCTCAAGTGCATTAAATCTTGAATTAGACTCTAGAATGTTAGCAGTAAGAAGCGCAACACAAATAATTCCGACAATACCAAAACCGATTGCTACAAATTTGCCAAGTGTTGTAGAAGGAGTTATATCACCATAACCAATAGTTGTGGAAGTAACAATAGAAAACCACAAAGCTCGGATTATAGATCCAAAATGCTCTGAATCAAAATCCCTTTCAATTAAATAGATACAAAAGGCCATGACATATGTCACTACCGAAAGCAAAATCAAAGGGAAAAAAGTATAACCAGGAGAATCCGTAAGTATAAATTGGACACGCTTCAACACACGCTGGAAACCAGAGAAATATATGGATAATAAGGATTTGACGATATAGATACCAATGACGACGAAAGAGTCGTTGGGAAATATATCAGTTACCAAAATAAGGACGATAACAAGGTCTATTAAAGCACTTTTTTGGAGAAAAGACCTTATTAGACCAGAAAATGAATAACATAAGGAAGACCAAGAATTGGAAATCTTGCCAATATAATCAGCAATAAAGAATAATTCAATAATATTTAAGGCAAAGTCGAGATAGAAATTTCCTTCAAAGGTATCTAAACTAGGTTCGGTGCTCAAGGCAATTTGCGCCAACAAGAAAACTATTACACAATTTAGCAATAAGGAGTAATTGTTACCAGGAAGACCACCCAAGTAATCACCAAAATACCATGGATCCTTTCCTGAATATTTCATACTGGATCAGAGCACACCTCTCTTGATGACGAAAAGTCGCAAAATTGACCAAGCACCAAAAGTAACTTTTAGAGCCGCAATTACATTCAAGATGGGAATATAAAAGACTGGAGATAATTCTGAAAAAATAGATGAAGGGTACAAAAATGAAGATAGAGTAGCCAATGAAAACAATATAAAACAAGCAACCGCAAATTTCTCAATTGCTGGCGCATTTGCCTTGAAGTAAAAATTCTCAACCTTTTGAAGTCTGCCTGTGATCATTAACAGAGTGATAGCAGTAGCTCCAGCGACACCTGAAGCAAAGCCACCACCAGGCGTTAAATGACCCTTGAGAGCAAGATCAACTGCAAGAAAGAAACTCAACAATGCGGCAAAGTCGAGAAGAAGACGTACAGCTTCATCGTTGATTCCAACAAATCTCTCTTCTGAATTCTCCTGATGCAATAAAATCTTTACACCTAATCCTGCAACTGTGAAGACACTGACTTCACCTACAGTATCAAACAGTCGCGTGACTAATATGACAGAAGTCACTGAATTTGGTATTTGGGTATAACTAGAGAGATAAGCGACTATTGCTTCCGTATCCCTAGCAAAGGAATCATCTCTAGCCAATAAAGCGATAAGCATAACTACCGTAATAGCAAGAAGGTAGACAAGCGACTTCAAAGATTGGCTAGAAATTCCTAAAACTCGAGTGCTACGAGTTTGGGTTGTTTGTGTCATGTCAAAGAAGAAATGGTAGAAAAAGATAGATTAAAGTTCATATCTGTGAAACTATCTATATTTTGCACGTCATAGAGCAAGCTTTCTGCCTCAAAATAGACAATTGAATCGAGTAGAATCGCATGTGGTGAACCAGAATATTTTGAAGATGATAGGAATTCAAGATTTGACTTCTCATTGGTAGACAAATCTTCAGCTTGGTATATAATATTCAGATGCAGTTCATCAAAGATTGATTTTAATTTGACCTTCAAGGGTTCTGGAGGGGGTGTCTTTTTATCATAAATCAAAACAATAGAATAGCAGGATCTTATTGTGACGATATAAAGCAATGACGAAAGAAGAGTTCCAACCATGACCTCTGTTAACGCAACATCAGGTGCACCTAAAAGGGCAAAGATAAGCGCTGAGATGCTTCCTAGAAATGAGCGGTAAATTAAACTATTAATCGGTGACTGTGAGCCTATTAAAAGAATCCCAAGAAGTGGCAACAGAAGCTCAAATGGGAAAATTAAAGCTGTACTGATAGATACTTGATTCATAATCTTCTATCAGAAATATTTCCAAGAATGTAACTGGATATAGTGTTCCACAAAGCCAAGGAAACAGCAGCTACAAATAATAAAGGCCAATATTGGGGAACACGAATCAACAAACCTAAAATGATTAGTAGAGAGCCAACACTATCAGACACTGTAAGAGTGTGCAATTTGTAGAAAATTGAATGTTCGCGATTGAGGATGGGGAAAGTACCCCATGTCCAAAAGAACAGACCGATCAACAGTGTTGTATATGAAACAAATGAAGTAGTCATGATTTAAATCCTCATCTCCAGCAAAGAAAGAATGAGCATTCCAGCATCCCCAACAATGAGAATAAAAGCGCCAATGCAAGCAATCATCCAATCTCCTCTGAATACACCACTAACAAGTATAATCAATGCCAATTTGTTCCCAAAGCTTGATGCATATGCAATACGCTCTGTTGTTTCTTTTGACCTAGATATAGCGATAACAGGTATTAAGCTGACTAACAACATAAGGTATATGATTATATATTGAATACCTTCGAGGTGATCAACTTTAATTGTTTCTGTCATTTCGAATCTACCTCGTTTTCATTGTTAACAGTCGATGATGAAAAGACAGTATGAACTCTCCATGTTTCACTATCTTCAAGTCCTGTGACCAACGTCATAGGGGTGAATGTCATTCTGAACAGATCTAGAAATTTCGAGAATCTTGACCCACTTTTTGCTCTTGAAGTAAGCTTCTGTTTAGTAAAACCATCTATAGGATCTGAAATAAATATCAACTGAAAACTCTCCTTAATCATATCAAATGGAAGGCGTAGAGTGAGTAAAGTCTCACGAATCAAAGGGTATAGCTTAAGTTTCCTAAAATCACCAAAAGGTATTAACAAACAAATTGCGATTCCAATTAAAATATTGGTTAGCTCAAAGCTCGCAGTTACTAAGCACCAAAAAGTCATACGGAATAAAAGAATTAAACAAAGCCTAAAAAAGTTAGTCATTAGATTTTAAAATAAAGAAGATTTGCAAGTAATAGTGCAGCCACCAGAAAAGGTGCACCCACAAGATCGAGTGTTCTCGTTACAGGCTTGACAAAGTCATCAGCCTGTATGCCAACAACAGAAACAAATAGAATGCCACCTAATATGGCAGATACAACTGCAGTCTGTATTGATTCAATTGTAAAGAAACTAGGATATGTAAACGAAGAAGCGACAAGTAGTAGGGTGGACAATATTAGAATATAGTTTTTAGGTGATAACAATATTTCTTCTACAGTAACTATGAGGTTGAAACTATTTGACTGAATTCTACTTCTCCTTTTCACAAACACATTAATTCTGTCAAATATAAGACGTGCATACACAGTTGATGTGAGTAGCGAAGCGGTTGTATATATCAGTTTTGCTTCAAATGGAAGATCGTACTTAACCCAATTTTTTGTGACAAAACCGGCCAAGAAAGGGAATCCCATTATAGACAAACTAGAAAAGACAAATACAGTTACTCTCATCAATTCGTGTGGAGACTCCCGCAAACTTGATTTTGATTGGTGGCTTACAGATAGATCCGCTGAAATTTTATCTTCGTCGTGAAGTGTAGAGAATAGTAAAGCTTTACAAATGCCATGCTGCATAGCATAAATACATCCATAAGTAGGAGACAAAATTGCAATACCTAGTTGAGAGACAGAACTCCATCCAAGAGCCCTACCGCTTTCACGCTCAAAGACTGCATAAATTGCGGCAACTACTCCACTAATTACGCCTATCACAATCATGGAGTCACTTATAGGTGTGAGAATCTGACTCATACGAGCTATGGGAGCGATTCCAGCACAGGTAACGCAACCCGAAAGTATCGCGGATGATTGGCAGTTCGCATGGGAATAAATGTTAGGTACCCATAGCCCACAAAGAAAAACTCCAGATTTAGTCAGCAAACCGGCAATAATTAGGCAGAGTGCTGTATTTGGAGCTCTAACTAAATCCTCGAGCAAGAAACTACCAGTAAATGTGAATGCTTGTACAACACCGATTAAGAAAATAAGCATAGCTAAGCCGCCCCCAATCAAATATTGAAATGAATTAAAAAGCGACTTTTTATCATTGCGATCAGCGATAAGCAAAAAGGCGCAGAATCCAAGTAGTTCCAATGATATGAACAAGCTGACCAAATCAACAGTAGTGAAAGATATGAATAATGCCGTAAGCAACACTAAACATATCTGGTAGAAGTAATGAGAAAAACGATTAGCAAAAAGACCAAAAACGATGAGCAGTGTGACAGAACTTCCAAAAATGAGTGGGAAACTATACGAATCTACTGAAAATTGAATCCCACCTTCACCCACTAAGGTAAATGCGTATGTGAAATCACCTCCTAATACACTCAAGCTTGCTGTTGCAAAGCCAAGAAGGCTAAGAATGCCCAAAGGAAAAATAATTTCAGGAAATACGCAACCCAAAAATCCAAGTAATGCTGGCAGGAATATAAGTGCAGGTAAAATAATTTGCAGATCAATCATTTTTCAAGATCCCGATATCGAAGCATGGGCGATTTTCTACCAAGCCGAAGGGCAATTGCACAAAGTAACGCCTGAGTGGCAAATCCAATAACAATCGCTGTCAAAATGATGGCTTGAGGATAAGGATCGGAATATGAGCTATATCGTTCAATCGACACAATGGGGGTTTGATACCCCACTGATGCAGCGGTAATCACAAAAATGCTTATAGTAGCCGTATCTATAACATCAAGTGACAACAAGGAACGTAATATTGACTTTGAATTGAGCAAGCCAAAACATCCAATAATCATCAATAAGATTATTGGCATTAATCTTATTTTTTCCAGGGTTAATTCCATAAAGTTGTCAGTTCTTCATCATAATATCAAGTTCAGCAACTACGTCAAGCTAATGAAATAATTTGCGGCTTGCGGACTAGGTTGTGCTTCAACTATAGTTAAGAGGTTGTTGAATTTCCATGATTGGCTGGCTTGAGGGTGTAATTGTATACAAACTTGAACGAGGCAGCCGAAATCACATTACTTTGAATTGCAACGGTGTTGGTTATGAAATCCAATTAACAAGACGTAAATGGCAAGCGTTTAACTCTGGGCAAAATGTTCAAATTTGGGTGCATCAAGCCATTAACGCCGACAGTTGGCAACTGTTCGGTTTTAGTTCCACTCATGAGCGAGATATTTTCAGGGAACTGATCAGAGTCAGTGGTGTCGGAGCCCAAGCTGGTCTGGCCCTGATGCAGGAATGCGAGCCCCAAGAGCTTGTCGAAGCGATCAGTAACGGTGATCTCCGCCGACTCTGCAAAGCAAAAGGCATTGGCAAACGCACTGCGGAGCGCCTGGCGGTGGAGCTCAGGGCCTCCATTGCGGCATTTGCCGGCGTGGACCCCGCGCCTTCGCTAGCGGAAGGGGTCAGTTCAGGACGAATGCCGGAGAGTGGGGCCGACGTGGAAGCAACCCTCTCAATGCTGGGGTATGACGATCTCGAAATTCGTCGCGCCATCCGTGCGATCTCCGAGGGTTCGGAAGGTCCCCCACCGCCAGGAGACGACCAGGACGCTTGGCTACGGGGCTGCCTCCAATGGTTGAGTCGCCAATCTGCTTAAGCCGTCCCTTGCGAAGGTAAGATGGTTGTTTGCACTGACAGGGCTGCTGCCCCCCGCGCATGTCGCTTGATACCACCGAGAAGCAACAGCTGATCAACACCCACCAGACCCACGGCACCGACACCGGCTCAGCCGAGGTCCAGGTGGCCATGCTGAGTGAGCGGATCAACCGTCTCAGCAGCCACCTGCAAACCAACATCCACGACTTCTCCTCTCGCCAGGGGTTGCTCAAGATGATTGGGCGACGCAAGCGCCTGCTGAGCTACATGCGCAGCAAGAGCGAGCAGCGTTACGCCGACACAATCGCCAAACTGGGCATCCGCGGCTGATCGAATTGCCCCATGGCTAAGCAACGCAATGCCCTTCCCTTTGAGCCCAAAGGGTCTGGAAAGGTAAGCAAGCTTGCTTCAGGGGCGCCTCGACAGGAAGCCATTCCTAGCTACGTGGCCAATCGAATGGCACGCCGTGTGGCAGTGTTCGCAGGACTCCCTTCCATTGCTGGGATGGGGGTTTTTGTTGGCAGTTATTTCGTTGTCACCCGTGGCATTGTCGACATCGCTCCTGTACTGACGCTTACAGGCTCCGGTATGTTCTTCCTCTTGGGCCTGGTTGGCCTCAGCATTGGCGTGTTGACAGCCAGCTGGGATCCCAAACCAGGATCCCTGCTGGGCTTTGAGAATTTCAAGCCGAACGTCCAGCGGATGAAGGAGTCAATTCGGGCCCAAAAGCAGCAACAAAAGGAATTGAAGTCCTGATCGAAAGTTCCCTGATTTCCTGATCAGGAGAGCACTAGACGTTTGCTACTGCGGGCTTCAAAAGCCTGAGTGCGAAGCGCCTCGATCGCTGTATCAACGTCTTTGACGCAGAACTGGGAGCCGAGTCGCACGTAGCGAACGATGTTTCCTTGACGCACCTCAGCAACGACAGGCACCTTGACGCCCAACTCATCCCGTTCGGGGCGATGTTGGTTCAAGCATTCCCGCAGCTTGTGCTGAATGGCGATGTCGCTCGCCTGATCGGAGGGGATCTGAATAAGCAAGAGATTGAGCTCATCAACTGCCCGGCAGTCGTCAATGATCAGCTGCACGCGCTCGTCACGCCGATCCACCCCAGCCCAAACCAACAAGCGAGCTTCAGCCATCAGATGATCTGCGAGGCGGGCGTAGCTTTTGGGGAAGACCACAGCTTCGCAACTTCCGGTGAGGTCCTCAAGCTGAAGAATGGCCATGCGATCGCCCTTGCGCGTGGTCACCTGACGCATTTCAGCCACCATCGCAATGGCACTCACCTTGACTTTGTCCGGCTGCTCTGCAAGGGAGCCCAGACCGATGGGCGCCAGCAACTTCGACGAGGGCGTGAGCTGCTTGAGAGGATGATCTGAAAGGTAGAAGCCCACCAGATCTTTTTCAAGACGAAGCTTTTCGGTGGGGAGGTAATCTGGAACAGGTGCAGCCTTGGGAGCATGGCTGAGATCTGCCGGCCCATCAGCATCGGCTGCAGGAGTCATCAAATCAAAGAGATTGCCCTGGCCACTGTCACGGTCTTTGGCCCGTGAGGAGGCCCAGTCGAGCAGCAGATCAAGATCAGCCATCAACTGAGCGCGGTTGGCCTGCAGGTCCATGGCATCCAGGGCGCCGCAGTGAATCAATGACTCCAGGCCACGGCGGTTGAGCACCGATGACGGGATTCGGTCACACAGATCCGCCAAGGAACGGAAGGGTCCATCGCTGTCGCGAGCGGCCATCAATTGACGAATCGCACCATCACCAAGGTTGCGAACAGCGGAGAGTCCGAACAAGATCCGATCGCCATTGGGGGTGAAATCGGTCAGCGAAGCGTTCACATCTGGGGGCATCACCTCAATCCCCATCGCATTGCAGTTGGAGATGTAGCGCTGCACCTTGTCGGCGGCTCCGGCATTCACCGTTAGCAGGGCCGCCATGTAGGCCACCGGGTAGTGCGCTTTCAGATAAGCCGTCTGATACGTGACGGCGCCATAGGCCGTGGAGTGGCTCTTGTTGAAGCAGTATTCAGCGAAGAGAACCATCTGATCGAACAACTCGTCGGCAACCTTTTCATCAACTCCACGCTCTCCGGCACCCTGGACAAAGATGCCGCGATGCTTCTGCATCTCGGACACTTTTTTCTTGCCCATCGCCCGTCTGAGCAGGTCCGCCTGACCCAGGGAGTAGCCGGCCAGATCCTGTGCGATCCGCATGATCTGTTCCTGATACACCATGATCCCGTAGGTCTCCGACAGAATCGGCTCCAAAATCGTGTGGGCGAAATCAATCGCCTCGCGGCCGTGCTTGCGGTTGATGAATTTGGGAATCAATCCAGCGTCAAGGGGACCCGGCCGGTAGAGGGCCAAGATCGAAGAGATGTCTTCAAGCGATGACGGCTTGAGATCACGCACGATCTGCCGCATTCCGCTGGATTCCAACTGGAAGATTCCCTCAAGATCGCCTCGCGCAAGGAGAGCAAAGGTCTCTTCATCCTCCGGTGGCAGTTTGTCGGGATCGACACGGGTTCCACTGCTCACCTCCACCAACTCAAGGGTCTTTTCGATCATCGTGAGGTTCTTCAACCCCAGGAAATCCATCTTCAACAGCCCCATGGATTCCACGTCTTCCATGAAGTACTGCGTGATCACCTGACCGTCGTTGTTGCGCTGCAACGGCACCAGTTCATCGAGGGGGTCTGCGGCGATGACCACACCAGCCGCATGGACGCCAAAGGTTTTGTTGGTGCCTTCCATCCGCATCGCCATGTCCACCCAACGCTTCACCGTTGGATCCGCCTCGTACTTATCGCGAAACTCAGGATTCGGTGATTCCTCACCGATCATCGCCTTGAGCTTGGCGGGCTTGCCGCGAACCACCGGAATCAGCTTCGCCAGACGGTCGGCTTCGCCGTAGGGAATATCGAGCACCCGGGCCACATCCTTCAAAACCGCCTTGGAGGTCATCCGGTTGAAGGTGATGATCTGCGCCACCTTGTCTTCGCCGTAGCGCTTTGTGACGTAGTCGATCACCTCACCACGACGCTCGATGCAGAAGTCGGTGTCGATATCAGGCATCGACCTGCGTTCCGGATTGAGGAAGCGCTCGAACAGGAGGCAATTGGTGATCGGATCGATGTTGGTGATCCCAAGGCAGTAAGCAACAAGCGACCCTGCTGCAGAACCCCGGCCAGGGCCGACGGGAATGTTCTGTTCCCGCGCAAAACGGATGTAATCCCAGACCACCAGGAAGTAGGTGGGGAATCCCATCTGCTCCATGATTTTGAGCTCATGGCCCATACGCTCGGCGTAGTCCTCGGGCAAGGGAGCGTCCAGGCTGAGCTCGAGCCGATCCCGCAACCCTTGCTCAGTCACCTCCCTCAGGTAGCTGACGGGGGTATGCCCCTTGGGGATGGAGAAGCGAGGCATTTGATAGCGCCCAAGGATGTCGTAAGGCTCAACCTTCTCAGCCACCTTTACGGTGTTGGAGATCGCTTCTTGAACCACCTCGGGCTCGAGGTGATCTCCGAAGAGAAGGCCCATCTCCTCTTCGGTTTTGATGTATTCGGTACCGGTGTAGCGCAGGCGCTTCTCATCGGTGATCAGCTTGCCGGTGAGTACGCAGAGCAACGCGTCGTGGGCTTCAACGTCCTGCTTGCTCAGGTAGTGGGCATCGTTGGTCGCAACTATCTGGATGCCGAGTTCCTTGGCAATTTTGACGATCTCAACGTTGACGATCCGATCTTCCGGGGATCCGTGGTCTTGGATCTCAAGATAGTAGTCGTCGCCGAAGACCTCCTGGTACCAAGCCGCCACCTTGCGTGCCACATCGGGGCGACCACGCAAAATCGCCTGAGCGATCTCGCCACCGAGACAGGCCGTGGCGATGATCAGGCCTTCGCTGTATTTCTTCAGCAGCTCCTTGTCGATGCAGGCGCGGGAGAAGATCCCGCGTCCCCTCATTCCCCGGAGGTGACTGATGCTAGTGAGCTTCACCAGGTTGCGGTAGCCGGTGGCGTTTTTCGCCAACACCACCAGGTGGTATCGCTTCTCTTTCTTGGGTTGCGGGTCGTCGATGGACCCGTTGATCACGTACATCTCATTGCCGATGATCGGCTTGAGATCCGTGCCCTGACAAAGCTTCAGCAGCTCAATCGCGCCATACATCACGCCGTGATCGGTCAGGGCAATGGCAGGCATGCCCAGCTGCTTCGCCCGCTCCACCATGGCCGGCAGCTGCGAAGCGCCGTCAAGAAGGCTGTAGTCGCTGTGGTTGTGGAGGGGGACGAATGCCATGGGATTAGACTAAGACCCAACGCAAGATCCAGCGTTTAAGGGGAACACAACCCCCCACATGTGGAGGGAATTAGGGGACCAAGGTGGCTTCCGGCCGCGAAGCGAACACATTCGCCGCCTGCTCGTACTGGTGCGCCACCTGAAGCAGTCGCGGTTCATCCAGCACATTGCCGATTAGCTGCATCCCGATCGGCAAACCCGCATTACTGAAGCCGCAGGGAACACTGATGGCTGGCAACCCAGCCAGGTTGACCGGAATCGTCAACAGGTCGGCGAGATACATGGCCAGAGGGTCATCGGCGTGGGCACCAGCCTTGAAAGCCGTGGACGGTGCTGTTGGCGTAAGCAGCACATCAACACTCTTAAAGGCAGCATCAAAGTCGCGCCGGATCAGGGTGCGCACCTGTTGAGCCTTTTTGTAATAGGCATCGACGTATCCGGCTGAAAGGGCATAGGTACCGATCAGGATCCGCCGTTGCACCTCTGCGCCAAAGCCCTCAGCACGGCTTCGCGCCGTCATCGCGGCAAGGCTCTCGGCGTCTTTGGCACGAAAGCCGTATTTGACACCGTCGTATCGCGCTAAATTGGCCGAGGCTTCCGACGGCGCGATCACGTAGTAGGTGGCGATACCATCATTAAATCGGGGGCAGCTCACCACCACCAGTTCAGCGCCGAGAGCCTCCAGCTGAGCAGCTGAAGCCTGCACCGATGCCTTCACTTCAGCATCAAGACCTTCAGCATCGAAGCACTCTTTGATCACCCCCACCTTGAGCCCCTTTATGGGTTGGTTGAGGCCTGCGCTGAAGTCTGGAATCACCGCATCCAGACAGGTGGAATCACGGGGGTCAGGCCCTGCGATCACCTGAAGCATTTCAGCCACATCAGCAACGCTGCCGGCAAAGGGACCCACTTGATCCAAGGAACTGGCGAAGGCCACGAGCCCCCAACGGCTGACCCGGCCGTAGGTGGGCTTAAGGCCCACCACGCCACAGAACGAAGCGGGTTGGCGAATTGAGCCACCGGTGTCAGAACCAAGCGAAGCGACGCAACTGCCAGCGGCGACGGCCGCAGCACTGCCTCCGGAGCTTCCACCCGGCACATGGGCGGTGTTCCAGGGGTTCTGTGTGGCGCCAAAGGCCGACGTTTCCGTTGAGCCGCCCATGGCGAACTCATCGAGGTTCGTCTTTCCAACCAACACACCTCCGGCCTTCCAAAGCCGCTCAGTCACCGTGGATTCGTAGGGCGGTACGAACTGCTCGAGCATGCGGCTGGAGCAGGTGGTGCGGACACCTTTGGTGCAGAGGTTGTCCTTGATCGCCAGGGGCAATCCAGCCAGAGGGCCCAGGCTCTCCCCAGCCGCCCGGGCTTCATCGATGCGGGACGCCTCAGCACGTGCCTTCTCTGCCGTGACTTCAACAAAAGCGTTCAGCGAGGGCTCAGAACTTTCGAGCCTCTTGAGGTGTTGATCGACGAGCTCCCGGGAGGAAATCTCGCCGCTTTGCAGTTGCTGACGCCACGCGCTGATCGTCATGTCCCTGCGATCCATTGCAGGGAGGACGCTATCAGCCGCAGGATCAGCCCTCAGCGGTGATGGTGAGGGGCTCAGAGCGGCGGGTCCGCAGGAGGGAGTGGCTAATCGACTCGGGTTGCTCCGACTTGACGTCGTCCAGGAAGGAGCCGATCTCACTTTCGAGCCCCTTGCGGGTGATGAAGGGACCGAACCAATAGGTCACGTCAGGACCTGAGGTCTGAATGCGAGCCCACCAAGCGACTCCAAAGCCATTGGCCAGGCTGCGTAGCGGCCGAATCAGGGGACTCATGGGAGAAACAAGACCTCGTGGCATTGTGCCCCGAGATTTTGGAAAACCACGCTGTTTTCAGGGAGATAGCTGGATGTTCTGATCGAACTGCAAGGCAGCATCCGGTTGAGATGGATTCAGATCCAGATCAATCCGCTGTTCCGGGGCCTGCTCCACATCAGCTTCAGCCTGTCCAGCCGTCTCAAGAGGCGATTCAGCACCCGCAAGCTTTGGCCGCCGAATCGAGGGAGACGGGGCTTGGCCGTGAATGTCCTTCATCCAGTTGCGCCGGGCCACCTCGTACACGCAAAGGGCAGTGGCAACCGAGGCATTGAGGCTGGGCGTGATGCCCCGCAGCGGGATGCGAACCAACTGATCGCAATGACGCCGGGTCATCAGCGATAAACCTTGGTCCTCGGATCCTGTAACCAGCACCATCGGCCCGCTGAGGTCGACATCGGTGAGGGTGACATCCCCTTCAGCCGCAAGGCCCACCACCCTGTAGCCCGCGTCTTTCAGCTTTTCCAAGGACCGGTTGAGGTTGACCACACGCGCCACCGGCAGATGTTCCAGGGCTCCGGCTGCCACCTTGGCGACCGAACCCGTCAAGCCAGCACTGCGGCGCTGGGGAATCACCACACCGTGGGCTCCCATGGCCTCTGCGGAGCGAACAACCGCACCGAGGTTGTGGGGATCGGTGACACCATCCAAGGCCACCAACAAGGGGGGTTCCCCCAGATCAGAGCAGCCCTCGATAAGGCTGTCGAGATCGAGGGTTTCAGCCGCCGCCGTCTGCAGGGCGATGCCCTGGTGAACGGAACCACCTGTGATTTGTCCCAGCCGAGCCCAGGTCACCTCTTCCACGAGAACGCCCGAAGCCTTGGCATCGCGCAGGAGCTGGAGGAATTTGGAGGCACTGCGCATCTCCGCAGTGCACCAGATACGATGGATGGGTCGTCCTGCCTCCAGTGCAGCCTGGGTGGCATGACGCCCCCAAATCAGATCGTCGGCTGGGGGTACGGCCGCCGCCGCATCCGGTGCTGCATCCTGCCGCTGGGAACGAGCTTCTTCGAAACGGGATCGGGACCGCTGGGACGGTTGGCGCCGTTCATCTCCGGAACGACGGCGATCGCCGTAACGATCGTTCCGATCGCGAGAACGCCCGGGTCCAGAGCGATCGTTCTGAGACTCCGAACGGAAGGAATTCTGTTCTCGATTGTAGGAACGGGACCGATTGCCGAAGCGCTCTTTAGGGCGATCACCGGATCGATCTCCCGATCGTTCACCGAAGCGATTACCGAACCGCTCTCCGGATTGATCGGAATGACGATCACCAAACCGATTGCCGGGTCGATCACCACCTCGCGACTGTTCCCAGCCACCATCCCGTGGCGCACTTCGTTCTCGATAGCCGCCGCCATCACGCCCCGGTTTGGCGTATGGCGAACGACCGCCATCGAAACGGCGGTTACTGGGCATGGGCCGACCATTGTCCGAGCGCCCCATCGAGGAGCGGCCAGCGGATGCGCGTCCACTGGGCGGCCTGCCCCCTGGTGGTCTTCCACCCCCACTCCCTCCTGGTCCCGAACGCCCATCGCGGGATGGGCCGCTGGAGCGGCGTTCAAAGCGAGGGCTCATGGTGTGCGAGGCAAAGTTATGGGTTGGATCCGGCTTGCTCTAAGTGATCGAAAAGCTCCGCAAGCCGGGCTGGATTGTTCAGAAACAGCCAGCCCACCATTGTCTCAAACCCTGTGGCCCTTCCATAAACAGCAGCGTCTGCGCGCCGAGGACCACGACCTGCACTATTGCGCCCTCGACGCACCAGATCCAGTTCCTCTGAACTCAGGAGTTCATTGTCTTCTAACCAGCTCAGCAATCGGGACTGGGCATCAGCACGGACATCGGCCACAACAGCCCGATGCAATTGAGCGGAGCGACCAGGCCTCGCCCCATGGCGTAGCCGTTGGTGCAGCTCCCAAACAGCATCGCCAATCCAAGCAAGTTGCAATGGCCCCAACTGTTCGTTGATGCCACTGGGAGACTGGCTTCGAATCCAGTTGCTCAAGCGGCCAACTGATTCAGAGCAGTGGGCAGATCCTCCACCAGATGCAGGAACTGCTCAAGACGCACCAACTTGATCGTCTGAGTCACCCTGGTATTTCCCACCAGAAGAAACGACCGTTTGGCATCTGTGCATTGCTTGGCCAACTGCACCAACGCCCCAAGGCCGGATGAATCAAGGAAATCAATCTTGCTGAGATCGAGAACAGAAGGAAGCTTGTTGGCCTTCAAAACATCGCCCACATATTCCGTGAACTGTTTCTCGGAGTAGGCATCTAGCTGACCGGTGAAATGAAACACCAAACAGCCATCCTTCTGTTCGAATCCGCCCCGGAGTGAGACGGTCAGTCGCTGCAGTTCACTGATGGGATTAAGCCCCCCAGGCATCATCGGCACGAAGTGTAGTGATGCTGAGCGTTGGCTACCACCTCATCAACGGCGATCGGCCATCAGCGTCACAAAGCGGGCGAAATGATGGTCTGCGTCATGGGGGCCCGGACTCGCTTCCGGGTGGTACTGCACCCCGAAAACAGGCTTTTGACGGTGGGCAATCGCCGCAACAGTGCGGTCATTCAGATTGAAGTGGGTAACCTGAATAACGTCTAAATCCAGCGAACCGGCAGACAGTGCAAAGCCGTGGTTCTGACTGGTGATTTCTACCTGCCCAGTGGTTCCACAGGGGTGATTTAAGCCGCGATGGCCGTAGGACAGCTTGAACGTCTCTCCGCCGAGGGCCAGACCAAGAATTTGATGGCCCAGACAGATGCCAAACAGGGGAAGATCGGATTCCTCTAGCAACATTTTGGCCAAGACAATCCCTTGGGTTACAGCTGCCGGGTCGCCAGGGCCGTTGGACAAAAAGACGCCGTCCGGTCGGTGGGAACGAACCGTGGCCAGATCAGTGTCTGCAGGCAGAACAGTGACGTCACAGCCATGGGCGACAAGTCGATCGAGAATGGCTCGCTTGATGCCGAAATCGATGGCGACAATACGGAAGGGCGCGTCGCTGCGGCGCTGCAACCGCTGATCGAAGCCAACGCTGCAGGCCTGATTCCACTGGTAGGGCTCACGGGTAGTGACGCGGTCAGCCAGGTTCAGCCCTTGCATCGTCGGTGCCTGTTTCAGGAGCTCAAACAACTGGGCCGGGGTCTGACCGTCACTGCTGATTACGCCATTCATGGCCCCCACCTCACGCAGATGGCGCACCAATGCACGGGTGTCCAATCCACTGATCCCAACCAGCTGATGGGTCTGCATCCAGCTCTCAAGCGGCTGTTCACAGCGCCAGTTGCTGGGCAAAGGAGCCAGCTGGCGGGCAATCACGCCACGGGCGTGGGGAAGATCAGCTTCTTGATCGTCAGCATTCACCCCGGTGTTGCCGAGTTCGGGATAAGTGAAGCTCACCAGCTGTCCGGAATAGGAGGGGTCTGTAAGTACCTCCTGGTATCCGGTCATGCCGGTGTTGAATACCACCTCACCGATGGTGGTGCCGCGATGGCCAAAACCGACACCGGTAAGAACCGTGCCATCGGCAAGGACGAGATAGGCCTTGTCTGATGGGGAATCAGGCATCGATGGGCCGCCGCAGGTCATGAGTCACTCATTCTCCACCTCAGTCGGACAGGGCATCCCGCAGAGCAACAAGCTTGTCCCAGGCCTTGCCCTCGTTCAGAACAGTGAGGGCCTGGGCAATAGCAGTTGTTAGATCGATTTGAAGGCCGGCAGCCCAGAGCACCAAGCCTGTGTTGAAGGCCACAACCTCCGCCTGCGCCAACGATCCCTGCCCCTGCAGAACGTTCTGAAGGATCTGCTGATTCACAGCGCAGTCACCACCGCGAAGTAGGTCGAGGCCTGCACGCGTCAGGCCCAGGTCTTCAGGGCACACCTCTTTTGTGGTGATGCCCCCGGATTCGATCAAACGCAAAGCATTGGGACCCGCCAGAGAAGCCTCATCGAGGCCTCCAGCTCCATGAACAACCACGGCACGGGTCAAGCCCAACTGCTGAAGAGCTCCCGCCATGGGATCTAGAAGCTCCGGACGAGCCACGCCGAGAACCTGCGCCTGGGGCTGCAGTGGATTGACCAGTGGGCCCAGAAGATTGAACACTGTGCGCACCCCCAGGGTGCGTCGCAGCGGTGCCAGATTGACAAGGGCGGGATGCCAAGCCGGAGCAAACAAGAATGTGACACCTGTTCCCGGCAAAGCCTCCACCACCTTGTTCAACGGTGCTTTGAGGTTGAGACCGAGCCCCTCGAGCACATCAGCTGAACCGACTTTGCCGCTGGCGCTGCGGTTGCCGTGCTTGGCCACATTGACCCCACAAGCCGCGGCGGTGAAGGCGACAGCCGTAGAGATGTTGAAGGTGTCTGCACCATCCCCACCGGTGCCACAGGTGTCGACCATGGCCAGATCGGGCCTGGCGCAGGGGAGTGGGCAGGCATCGCGCAAGACAGCCGCCATGGCCGCCAGCTCATCGGCCACCATCCCCTTGGCCCTCAGTCCAGCCAGGAACGCCCCGGTCTGAACGGGTTCGAGCTCTTCAGCCAGCCAGGCATGCATCAGGGCGGTGGCATCATCGGAGCTGAGGTTGTTGCCCTGCAGCAAATGGTCCAAGCAACCGGACCAGGAACGCGTTTCTGAGGGCATGGGAGAGCAGCTGGCAGTAAAAAACCCGGGGTGCGAGGCACGCCGGGCCAGGTGATGGGGACAATCCCACTATCCCTCAAATCAACGGAGAACAACCAGCCGTTGAAGACGGATGCCTAGGTTGGCGTCCCAACGGGACCCTCGAGCTCGCATGGCCGCCCTTCGTCTCGACCTGATCGGCCGCTATCTGCGTCCCCATCGCCGCACCGTGCTGGTGGGAGCCATCGCCTTGGTGGTGGTAAACGTTCTGCGGGTCACGATCCCGATGGAAGTGCGCAGCGTTGTGGATGAGCTGCAGGAGGGATTCAGTTACGCCGGAATCCTGCGCCAGGCGGGATGGGTTGTGCTTCTTGCCAGCACTATGGGAGTGATCCGGCTGGCCTCGCGTCAACTCATCTTCGGGGTGGGTCGGCAAGTGGAAGTGGATTTGCGTCAGCGCCTGTTCGAGCACATGCTGCGCCAGGAACCCGATTGGATTCAGAGCAAGGGCAGCGGTGAAGTGATAAGTCGGGCCACGAGCGATGTGGAAAACATCCGACGCCTGCTCGGGTTCGCGATTCTCAGCCTGACCAACACTCTGCTGGCCTATGCGCTCACGCTGCCCGCGATGTTGGCCATCGATCCGTGGCTGACCCTGGCCGCCGTCGGGCTCTATCCCGTGATGCTTAGCACAGTGCGCCTCTTTGGCGGGCGCATGATGCGTCAAAAGCGTGCGCAGCAGGAAGAACTTTCCGCCCTCAGCAATCTGATTCAGGAAGATCTATCGGGAATCGGGGCCATAAAGATCTATGGCCAAGAGGGAGCAGAACAGGAGGCCTTCGCCTCACGCAACCGCCGCTACCGCGACAGCGCCATTGGGCTGGCAAGAACACAAAGCACCTTGTTCCCGCTGCTTCAGGGCATTTCATCCCTATCTGTTCTTTTATTGTTGGCCATCGGCAGCGGTCAACTCGAAGCCGGTCGCCTCAGCATTGGAGGACTGGTTGCCCTGATCCTTTATGTTGAGCAACTCGTCTTCCCCACGGCACTGCTGGGATTCACGCTCAACACCTTCCAGACCGGACAGGTCAGTCTCGAGCGGGTGGAGGAATTGCTGCAACGCGAACCGGAGATCAAAGATCCCGATCCCTGTGATGATCGGCCCCATCCAACGACCCAACGCCGGGGTCGTTTTGAAGCCCGCGGCCTGACCGTTCGTTACCAGGGTGCTGAGCAGAACACCCTCAATGGCCTGGGGTTCTGCATCGAGCCCGGGGAGTTGGTGGCAGTTGTGGGAGCCGTCGGCTGCGGCAAGACAACCCTGGCTCGGGCGTTCGGTCGCATGGTTTCACTGGAACCCGGACAGCTGTTCCTGGATGGAGTGGATGTCACCCAGATGCCTCTAAGGGAGTTGCGCCGTGTCGTGGCGATCGTTCCCCAGGAGGGCTTTCTGTTCACCAGCACCCTGGCGGACAACCTCCGTTATGGCGACCCTGAAGCCAGTGATCAACGGGTTGAGCTGGCGGCAGAGCAAGCCCGGCTTGCTGATGACGTCAAAGGCTTTCCAGATGGCTTCGGAACCATCGTTGGGGAACGCGGCATCACCTTGAGCGGTGGTCAACGTCAACGCACAGCACTGGGACGGGCCTTGCTCATGTCAGCGCCAGTGTTAATCCTCGACGACGCTCTGGCAAGTGTCGACAACAACACTGCAGCGGCGATTTTGGATTCGATCAGGGCCCAGGACGAACGAACCATCGTGATGATCAGCCATCAACTTTCAGCCGCAGCAGCCTGTGATCGCATCCTGGTGATGGAGAACGGACGGATCGTTCAGCAGGGACACCACACCGCCTTGATTCAGCAGCCAGGTATCTACAAGCGCCTTTGGGAGCGTCAGCAGGCGTCACAACAATTGGATGCTTTGGCTTCTTGAAGAATCTCGGGGCTGTTTCTGACAATTCCAACGTCCGTGGCTTAGCTGTGAAGAAAACTCTTTGTCTATGAACAGCGGATCCCCCTTTGCGGTGCGCTGCACGCTCACCTTCGGCGATATCTACGGACAGGTGCTGGCCTGGATGGCAGTCATTTTTGTGAGCTTGGCATCGGGTCTTGCCCTCATGGGCTCGTCGCGACCGGTGTTTGCGCTCGTGGGGGTGGGGCTGATTTTGGTGCTCAGCTTGCCGTTTCTGCTGTTCGCCTTCGTCACAACGCTGCTGAACCACATCCAGCTCAACCCCGTTGAGGGTGACGCCCCGGTGTCTTAGACATCCACTGGCAATGACGTCATACAAACATGTCCGGAACGGTTGCTCCGATCTCGATTGCGCGCGAATGACTTGCTGATTGAAATTCGCATGCAGGAGGTTCCGCAGGACGAGACCACTGCTCCTTGGGCAGCCATCAACAGAAGCTCATACCTCATTCCATCTTGCACAGCGATTGGCAACAGGCATTCCTGGCCCAGTAGCCATGTCTGATCCACCAGAATGAACAGCCTGTTTTGCGATATCAGAAACACCTTTTTTAATCAAAAAGCCATCAATCAATTGCAAGCAATTGATTGATCCATCAAATTCGTCTTGCTTTCTGTCCCTTTGCCATCCGTCAGCAAGATCTTCTCCACCCCTGATGACATTCTCTTTGGTGTCAACAGCCAAATTCGTCGGACACTCAGAATCGCATAGAAACGGTTCAGCAACAGCAACATTCAGGCTGAAAACTGCTGACCAAAGAATCAACACCTTTCAGCAGATCATTGTTGAAAGAATAAGAAGAACCACCCTTCAAATATGACTCTTGATTTGTTCCTTTTCATCCCTCACTTGGGGGGCAATCACTGAGAGTTCACTGATTGCTCCCTACGCGGCAGCATCACGTCGACGAATCGGCTGCCTAAGCTCTGCGGATCGACGGAATCAAAATGTTGCCCTCCTGGCTGTCTCCCCGCGGCAGCGCTGAATCATCTACATCGGCAAGACACGCTGTGTTGAGAACACCGCTGAAGGCCCCATTAATGGCCGACCAAGAGCAAGCCGTCTTTGCCTGCGGATGCTTCTGGGGCGCTGAGAAAGGATTTTGGCGACTGCCGGGGGTGGTAACCACTGCGGTGGGCTACGCAGGCGGCCATACCGAGCAACCGACCTACAACCAGGTCTGCTCCGGCAGAACCGGGCACACGGAAGTGGTGCGCGTTGTTTGGAGCCGCCCTGCTCTGGACTTCAGCGACCTGCTGAAACTGTTCTGGGAATGCCACGACCCCACCCAGGGAAACCGGCAGGGCAACGACACCGGCAGCCAATATCGGTCAGCCATCTACACGTTCAATCAAGAGCACCTGCAACAGGCCCTGTCCAGCAGGGACGCCTATCAAGCCGCCCTCTCTGCCAAAGGCTATGGCGCCATCACCACCGAAATCCTGGCGAACCAAACCTTTTACTTTGCCGAGGAGTACCACCAGCAATACCTGGCGCTTCCCAATAGCAGGCCATATTGTTCGGCTCAGCCCACGCAGGTTGAACTAGGTGAGTTCGAGGGATCCAACTACAAGCTCCCGAAGCAGGTCTGGGCCAAGTACGAGTGGTCCATCAGTCACTGCGTGCTTCGGTCCGACAACAATCCAATCACTCTGGGCTAGTTCAGCGAGGGTGGGAGGACACCGAACTATGTCATGCCCGAGCCCTGGTCTGATCGTCAGGTGATCCTTGCCATCGCCCTCACCTTGATCTTGGTTCTGGGCCTGATCCTCGGCAGTGTCTCCCACAACCAAGAGCCACAGGCTCCGATGCTTTGGCGGGAGACACCTCAACCCAAAACAACACCATTGGCAATCTGACCACCAGTCAAGAAACACGTTTCATCTTGGTGCGATCGTGGGTGGTGAAGGACCCTTCCGTTCTGCAGTGAGTGAGCGGCCTGATCCATCCGAGCAACGTCAAATGCATCCTCTACCAAGAGGGCTGGTTGAGCTATATGGCTTGATCGCCGTACTGGTGGTGCTCATTCCTGAGTGGTTGGCGGACGGAACCCTGAATCTGGGCCAGGCCAAAGGCCCTGCGTCACTCCCGATGCGCTCCAGAGCCTGGCGCACTCTGCCCGAACTGCGTTTGGCCGCGATGACTCTGGCCGAGCTTCGCAAGGCCGCTTCGGAACTGCGGATTTACCACTACGGATCAGCATCGCGAGACCAGCTCACCACTCGGTTGCTTAGGCGACTCAGACGCCGGGATGCACTGTGATAACTTAATTCTGACGGGGCGTGGCGCAGCTTGGTAGCGCACCACTTTGGGGTAGTGGGGGTCGTGGGTTCAAATCCCGCCGCTCCGATTCAACCGTCTTGTTTCCCCACCTGAACCTCAACCATTCAGGTTATGAGCCGGCAGCGATGTCGGCTCTTTTTGATGCATTCAGCCACAGTCGGTTCAGGTCACAACAAGATGCCTGGGAGGATCTATGTGAAGCCACCCTTCATCAAGCAGTTGTCACAACGCGCAGCTGAATGTCACCCGTGTGGTGCTGAGCGCACTGGCGATGTCCTGATGGGTGAGGCGGAGCTTGAGCCGCAAATCATCATCACAGGGCTCACCAAATCAAAGATTGGCGTTCAGGGCTGAAGGCCCTCCACCGCTCTGCGGGATTTTTCGAGGATGGTTCCGCGGAGAGGCACAAAGTCCAAAGCCGCCGCCCGCTCCTGGGTGGAGTCTTCCAGCATATAGTTGAAGACCTCACGCAGAGCGTCGGCCGTCGTGCCATTGCCCTTGGCGTAGGCCAACACCCAGGTGAGGGTTGCGATGGGGTAGGCACCAGCAGCCTCGGGG
>QCSL01000024.1 GCA_003209165.1 Synechococcus sp. AG-670-B23
CCAAGAACCGGCCGCCAGCATCGGGAAACCGCTTTCAGCGACGTCCTCTCCCGGACGCAGCTGTGATGGATCTGCATCCAACCAGCGAATCGGACAACCGAGTTCATCGAGCACCAACCAGGCGGCGGCCAAATCCCAGATCTTGGGCGTGGCCTCCAGTGAGGCGATGGTCTGCCCCATTGCAACACTCACCAAATTGAGGCTGGCGACTCCAAGCAGACGAATCTTCCCGGGGAAGCGCTGATCAGGTTTGCGCTGCAGCACACGAATCGACCGACTGCATAGAGAAACGCAAGCACTGGTGGCCAAGGCTCGGGTCTCAGACGTCAAAGGCTGGTTGTTTCGAGTGGCACCACGACCACGCAAGGCTACAAAGCGTTGACCAAGCGCTGGCACATCCAGGAAAACCTCACTGGGACGGCCATCGACGAAGCGCGCCACGGATATGGCCCAATAGGGAATGCCAGCCGCAAAGTTGGTAGTGCCATCTAGGGGATCCAGCACCCAATAGGCCCGAGTGTTCGGGACTGTTTTCGAACCTTCCTCGCTTAGAACACCTTCACCAGGGGCAATGCTGGTCAGCCCTTCCACCAAAGCAGCATCACTCCAGCGATCGCAGTCGGTGATTAACGAACCATCGGGCTTAAATTCAGAGCCAATCTGGCCAAAGTCCTGAAGCTGACGAGCACGGATGCGATCTAGCAAAAGATGAACAGCGCCCAGTTGATCGTTACTGAGCACCAACGTCACCACAGAGGCCGAACCGGACTGTTCTCAGTGTGATTCACGACGAACCCTTGGTGGCCGCCAATGGGCAGGCGGACTTCGGCGGCGTTGGCTCAATGGGAATCGGTTGTTGATCGGGTTCTGGTTTGATTGCCGGCAGCGTCACTACATTGCAAGAAACCAAGGCATCCAGACCTGTACGGCGCTGCAGCTGCGCCAGGCTGGTGTTGTAATCCTTAATCGCACGGGCGTACTTAAACTGCGCTTGGGTGAGATCTCGCTGATTGTTGACCACTTCTCTTTGGACGCCCACACCTGCCTGAACCCGCAGTTGAGAGAGGCGCAGAGATTCTCGTGATGAAAGAACTTCGACGGCTGTAGTTTCGATGCTGTGAATTGCCGAGCGCAAGTTGAAGAAGCTTTCCTCTACCTGTAATCGGATCCGATCTCGGATTCTGGCGAAATCGAAGCGACTCTGTTCAGCGGCCTGCTTGGAACGCCGGTATTGAGCCCGAGCACGACCACCATCAAACAAGCGCCAGCTTGCAGTCAGCGCCGTGCTGTTCTGGAGCCCATATGTGAAGTCGCCCATATCGATGTCACTCAGCGAAGTCTGCCCGCTCTGCCCTTCCGACCGTAACGCTGTGGTGGAATTGACAAAGCTAAGAACAGGCTGAACAGCAGCCAGAGACGCATTGGCCTGACTGTTGTTGATGGAAATATCAAGGATCAGCTGATCTAACTCCTCGCGGTAGTTGTAGGCAGCAATGATGCTTTCCTGCAATGAAGGCTCCCATAGACCCAAGGGTCGTGCGGGTGTAGCGGCGGTTGGGGTGACGTGCTGAGGAAGATCGAGCAAAGCAGCGAGATTGCGGCGCTCAACGTCTTGAATACCAAGATTGGTGGTCAGGGTGTTGCGGTCACGTGCGAGTTGGGTCTCCGCTTCCAGAACCTCCAGCTTCGTATTGACGCCTGCGTTGAAACGTGCCCGAGCGTCGCGGTAACTGACCAATGATGCTTTGACGGAAGCCTGGCCAATGCGCACCCCTTCATCAGCTTGCTGCAGATCGAAGTAGGCCGTCTGGGCTTCCAAACGAAGATCACGAAGGGCAATCAAGTAAGCGTCACCGGCTCGCTCAAACTGATCCCGAGCTGCTGCGATCTCGGGAACGCGAGCTGGATTAATCAGATCCCACCTCACCTGCAATCTGACGTTGGCCCGCCATTGGCGGCCGTAACGCTCGTTGTATCCATCGACAGTCTCCGGTCCTGTTCCCTCACTGGTTGTGGGGGTGATTTCATCTGGAGGTTGATCAAGACCTGTTAGTTCCCCACCGGTTGTGGGGGTGATTTCATCCTGAGGTTGATCAAGATCTGTTAGTCCCTCACCGGTTGTGGGGGTGATTTCACCAGTGGCTTGCTGTTGCTGCACGACCCGATCCGGGACAAAATCAGGATTTAGGTAGGAATACGACTGGAAGTATTCGGCACGGGCAGAAAGGTCGACGGTGGGATACCAAGCGGAGATGGCTGCACGGAGAGCAGACTTGGCCTGATCCACCTGACTTGCAACAGCCTTGAGCTGTGGACTGTTGAATTCAGCCAGTTGAATGGCTTCTTCCAGAGTGAGAGGACGTAGCTCATGGATTCGAACCTGAGACGGCGCATCGGGGAGAGCCAGGCTTGGGGGGGCTGTAAGAGGGATGAGAGGAGGCGGCAAGACATCAAGCGTCGGAGCAATCACAGACGGATCAGCCTTTGGTCTACCTCCGTTTAGATCGATCGCATCAGGGAGAGTGGCCTGATCAACCAAGGCCGACTCAGCCTGCGCGACTTCTTTGCTGAGGGAGGGAGAAACACCGGAGGAAACAACACCTGCTACGAGACAAATACCCGCGGTGATCCGGCGCACAGCAATCAAAAGTTTTACTGAGCTTAGGGACTTTTTCCTACAGCACCCAGAACTGAGTCCACGACGTCAGCCGCCCCATGCACGATCTGAATGGGGACCGGAAGCTGCTCCGCCAAGGCCTCAAGGTTCATGTCATCCAGGAAGACGGGCTCCCCCTGCCGCAACATCACCGATGGGAGCAGCAGCTCATCGCCCAGCTCTCGACCCTGCAGGCCACTGAGCAGATCCTGCCCCGTCAGCAGTCCAGTTACCACTTGGTCCTGCCCCCAATAGGGACTCGGCAAACCGATCAGATGGAACTCAACGCCATCAACAGCATTCAGACGTTCAGCCACGGGCTGCAAAGCCTGAGCCACGATCTGACCGACCACCCAACTGCAACGACGGGGCTGAGGGACCGCGCTGGGCAAATCCTCAGTGGCGGAATCCAATGCCTCAAGGAAAGCGCGGATGCTGCCCACGCCGTTTTCCTGCTGCGGGAGATCCTCGTAGTTATCCCTTGGCGGCAAGGGCCATCCAGCCATCAAATACCACTCATCTGAGAGCCAGGCAAAACGGGTGCCCAAACTCTCCTTGAGGCGCTGCTGGATGGGTTCCACCTGAGCAATCACCTCGCGGGCACAGTCCGGATCCACAGGAACCAAGCCGTCGTCCGGAGGCCTAAAGCGGGTGAGCCCTACCGGCACCACCGCTGCAGACAGCACCGCTGGCCAGGGGCCTGCCGCGAAGGAGGCCAAATCGTTCAGCGTTCTCTCCAGGGCCATTCCGTCATTCAGTCCTGGGCAAACCACAACCTGGGCATGGATCTGCAAATCACGCTTGTCAAACCAGGCAAGCTGATCCATCACCTGGGAGGCACGCGGGTTCACCAATAGACGAGAGCGCAGCTCGGGATCCGTGGCATGCACCGAGACAAACAAAGGCGATAGACGCTGCTCCTCAATCCGCTGCCAATCGGCCTCGCCCAGGTTGGTCAGGGTCAGATAAGAGCCATAGAGAAAACTCAACCGGTAATCGTCGTCCTTTAGGTAGAGGCTGTCGCGCCGACCAGGTGGCTGCTGATCAATGAAACAGAACGGACAGTTGTTATTGCACTGGCGCAAGCCGTCAAACAAAGCCTCGGTGAAGGCGAGGCCGAGTCCGTCATCGGCATCTTTTTCTAAGTCCACACGATGCAGCGCACCCTTCGCATCGCGCACCTCAAGGCAAAGCTCCTCCTCCACGCAGAGGTAGCGGTAATCGATCAGATCGCGTGGTCGAATTCCATTGATGCTGAGCAACTCATCACCTGCCTCAAAACCCAGCTCATCCCCGATTGAGCCGGCCTCCACGGACGCCACCACCGCTGGCTTCGGTTGACGACCACTGCTGGTTGGGTCCAGGGCTGCAACGGCAACCCCGGCGGATGGCTCATTCCACACAAGCCGGCTTCATCTGACCTCAGTGTGCGCCGTGAACGCCCCACCAGACCAGCAACAGCAGCCCGAACAGCAGCCTGTAAGCCACAAAGAGCCAGGTGCTGTTGCGCTGCAGGAACTTCAGCAACCAATCGATCGCTAGCCACGACACCACCGCAGCCGAAACTATTCCGATGAGCAACGGCAGGGGACCGGTGCCAGGGCTGGCTGTCAGAGCATCCTTGAGCTCCACGAGCCCCGCGATGGTGATGGCGGGGATGCCCAAGAGAAAGGAAAAGCGTGCTGCATCGGCGCGCTGCCAGCCGTCAAAAAGGGCCGCCGTGAGGGTGCTACCGGAGCGCGACACCCCCGGAAGCAACGCGAGCGCCTGGGCCACCCCCACCAAAAGGCCATCACGGCCTGAAATCTCCGGCAGCTGCTTACGCCGCGCTCCCACCCATTCGGCCAAAGCCAACAGCAGCGCCATCACAATCGAAACGACAGCAATGGAGGGGACACTGCGCAGCGGCGAGTTTTCGTAGCCCTGGGCCCAGGCGAATTTGATCCCTAAACCAATCACCAAAATCGGCAGGGTCCCCACGACCATGGCGAACCCGAGGCGCGCCTGGGGTTCACGCCACTTGCTACTACGAAAGGCGCGGCTGATGCCCCGCATCACTTGACTGAGATCGCTACGGAAATAGGCGATAACGGCGACGATGCTGCCCAGCTGAATAGCGGCGGTCACGGAGACACCCGGGTCGTCCCAACCCAGAAGCACAGGAACCACCTTCAAATGGGCAGTGCTGCTGATTGGAAGAAATTCGGTAAGACCTTGGACCACCCCCAAAACCAGATCACGCCAGCAGGCCTCAAGCAGGGTGAGAGATACATAGGGGTCTGCCATCAACGAAAAAGTGACGCTTTGACGGTATCCCCAGCAGGCCAGGCGGGCATGTCGGCCGCGTCACTTGAAGATGTCTTCTAAGGTTCCGTGACTTTGTCCATGAAGAGCATTTGATCGGCGGCACCTGGCAAACCTCAGCCCCCGATCGGTCGTGGTCCTTTCCATTGGCCCGCATTGCCGCAGCAATGGTGATGCTGCCGGTGTTCATCCAAGCTCCCTGGGTGCGCCTTGATCCGTTCTCAGCCACCTTGTTCACTGGGGTTCTAATTACAGCTGGCCTTGTGATGCATCGGAGCCGCTCCCAGACGGCATCCGATATGGGTTCCCTGCTGGTCGGTTTCAGCGGCAGCTGGCTCGCGGGTTGCATCTTCTGGGGTTGGCTGCGGGCTCATCCCGTACTGCACCTCCCGGTGGAAGCTTTCGCTGTGCCTGTGGCCCTTGGCGGCCTGAATGGACGCTGGCGCCTGGCAGCGACCTTTTATCTGGCGTCCCTAGTGGGCACAGCTTGCACAGACCTGGCCATGGCGGCCACCGGGGTGATGCAGTTCTGGCCCGCGGTGGTGACGGCTTCCCTTGATCAAGCGCCGCTGCTGCTGCATCAAGCGGGTTTGCATCTGCTTCAGCCCCTGCCTCTCGCAACCCTGATTATTTCCTCAGCCCTGGTGCTGATGGGTGGACGTTGGCTGAGCAAAAACAGCAGCGGTTTTTCAAGTGATGCCGGATCCATGGCCGCTGCTGTCTTGATCACAACCCTTTGGGTGGATGGCTTTTTCTTGGTCTCGGCCTGGGTGCAGCCGGGGCTCAGTGGCTTGATCGAGTGAAACGAACTGCAAAAGCTCCCCCGATTCAGGGGCTTGAACGGCACAACGACTTGTAGTCTTCGCGAGCCGGCTCTGCCGGTCGACCCGTTCTGACCCCTGATCGAGAGTTGAGATGAAGCGGCTTCTGAGCTGGCTGACCGGCGCATTGGTGATGGCAAGTTTGATGGCAGGCCTTGTGCTTCCCAACAGCGCCTATGCCGACGATGACCTTCGCAACAAGTATTCCGGCAATGAGATCCGAAATGTTGCGGACGACAAAATTGCCGCACGGGAAGGCAAGGTTGATTTGAACAACTCTTCCGTGCGCCGTTTCCAGCAATTCCCGGGCATGTACCCGACCATGGCTGGAAAAATCGTTCTGGGCGGTCCGTACGACAGCGTGGAAGACGTGCTTTCTCTTGACTTGACCGAGCGTCAACAGGAGCTGTTCGCCAAATATCGCGACAATTTCACTGTCACACCTCCATCCATTGCTCTGAACGAGGGCGACGACCGCATCAACGACGGCCAATACCGCTAGTTCGTAACCCCGTCACAATGCCTGTGAATGCTTGAACCGCCGGACAACCGGCGGTTTTTTTGTCCTCTTGATGGCCCAGCCCCGCAGCTCTGATCCCATCCCCTCAGGTCCCTGGGACGTGGTGGTGATCGGTGCCGGTGCGGCTGGCTTGATGACCTGCCTTGATCTGCCCCATGGGCTCAAGGTGCTGCTGCTCAACCGCAACACAGGGCAGCGTTCCTCCAGCCGCTGGGCCCAGGGCGGCATCGCAGCAGTGACAAGGAAGGAGGACAGCGCCGAAAGCCATGCGGAGGACACCGTTCTGGCTGGGGCCGGCCTTTGTGATGGCGATGCGGTGCGGCTTTTGGTGCAGGAGGCACCCCATTGCGTGGAGCGTCTGGGGCAGCTGGGCATGGCCTTCGACCGGGATCAGGATGGTCTGGCCACCACCCTGGAAGCAGCCCATAGCCACCGGCGCGTGCTGCATGTGCAAGACCGCACCGGACGGGCCCTGGTGGATGTGCTTCGCGATTGTGTAGAGCAACGACCTGGATTGCTGCACCGCCGCGGTGTTCGCGTAACCCAGCTGCTGGTACGCGATGGTCGTTGTTGCGGCGTTCAGGTGCTGGATGGGGCGCATCTGCACGGGATCGAGGCCCGCGCGGTGGTGCTGGCCAGCGGCGGGGGTGGACATCTGTTTGCCAACACCACCAATCCAGCCCAGGCCTGCGGCGAAGGCATTGCCCTCGCCTGGCAGGCGGGCGCAGCCGTGGAGGATCTGGAATTCGTCCAGTTCCATCCAACGGCCATTCGCCTGGATGACGCCCCATGCTTTCTGATCTCCGAAGCCGTACGCGGCGAGGGCGGGGTGCTGGTGGATGCCCTGGGGGGCAGCCCTGTGGCCCACCTGCCCCAACGCGACCTCTCACCGCGGGACCAGGTGAGCCGGGCCTTGATGCAGGCCATGCAACGGCAGCAGGTGAAACAGATGTGGCTCGACTTCGCCGATATCCCGCGCGACCAGGCGGAACGACGCTTCCCAACCATCCTGGACCGCTGCGACGAACTCGGATTGAATCCGTTGGAAAGGCCAATCCCCGTGGCCCCAGCCGCCCACTACTGGATGGGAGGAGTGGCCACAGACCTGCAAGCCGCCACCACGCTGCCGGGTCTCTATGCCGTGGGAGAAGTGGCCTGCACCGGCCTGCATGGCGCTAACCGGCTGGCTAGTAACTCCCTAATGGAGTGCCTGGTATTCGCCCATCGCCTCAAGGAGATCGAGCTCGGACCCGTCCCAAAGGCAATCGCCACCGGCACAGCCCAACCGCTCGCACTGGACCTCGACGGCAGCAGCAGTTCGCAAGTGATCGACGCAATCGAGCAGCTGCGACAGCTCTGCTGGCAAAGGGCGGGGGTGGAACGATCCTTCTCTGGACTGCGCCAAGCTCTCGGCACAGTTCAGGAAGACGAGCAGTGCTTAGAGCAGCAGGCTCTGCTTCAAGCACTGCTGCGGGAGGACCCCTGTGCCCCCAGGCTCTTAGCTGAAAGGAGCCGAAGCGATCTGAACCTGTTGTTGGATCTCCACCACAGGTTGCTGACCAGCCGTCTGATGCTGAAGGCCTGCCTGTTTCGCGGAGAAAGCCGGGGTGGCCACTACCGCAGCGATGCTCCTGCACCGCTACCGCAATGGAGGCAGCATTCCAGGCAGCAACGGATGCAGGGCATCGTCACCCGCGCCGTCCGGGACTAAGGGCACCCATGACTCAGAAGTCGGTGTCGCCCTTGTAGCCGCTGAGTTCCGCCAGGGTGTCGAGCCGTTTCACACCTGAATCGATGCTGCCGTTGATCTCCCAGCTGGGGAAGGCCTCCAATGCTTTGCTGCGGCAAAGATCGGCTTGGTTGTTCTCACCATCCGGCGCACACTCCACCACCTTGAGCTGATCCGAAGCCTGCTTACCGAACAGCTCCTTCTGCTCATGACAGTGGGGGCACCAGTAGGCGGAATACATCACCGCCCCAGTGCTGCTGAGGTGCTCAGCCAAGGCAATCGAAGCAGGCGTGCTCTCGGTGGTGACGAGCGGAGCGATGCCGGATCCAGTGGCCACAGCCTCCGGCCGATTTGGATCCACCACTGAGGCCCAGATCAAGCCCCCCAACATCACAGCCAGGGCCAGGAGCACACCGCGAAACAGCAGCTGCCCCAAGTCGTCCCAACCGCCGCCGACGATAGAAAGCACGAGCAAGGCAAGAGACAGCCCAGCGGAGAGAACGCAGAAGAAGCAGAAGGCCTGAATCTTGAGCAGCATCACCCCCAGGAGCACACCGCTGAAGACAGCCATGGCGAGGGAGACCGTGAACAGGCCCCACCAGGTGCGGCGCGACAGGTCGCTCTTGTTCTCCTGCAGCCCAGGTAACAAGGGCAGCAACGCCATCAGCAGCACGGCTCCGTAGGCCAGAAAGCCCACCATCGACAGCGGGATCCCGGCAAAGACCGTGCCCCAGGCACTGTTGAGAACCTTGTCGCAACCATCGGCCCCAATCGGACAGGTGAGGTTGCCGAGCAGGCCCCAACGCTTCAGGGTGATCGAACCAGTGTCAATCAACCCCACGGTGGCCAGCACCGCCATGGCGATGCGGGCCCATTGGGCGCCGGAATCCTGGCGGCGACGGCTGACGAGACGGGTGGTGCCCATCCTTCATCTTCAAGTGATGGGATTCTGTCAGTTCTGGCGTGATCAGGCCGCTTCGTAGGGTGATCCTTGGCCTGCCGGCGACCTGATGACCAGCACCCCGACGAAACCGACGGTCGCCTTCGCCCACCTGGGGTGTGAGAAGAATCGGGTGGACACCGAACACATGGTGGGACTTCTGGCGGAAGCGGGCTACGGCGTCAGCACCGATGAGAGGGATGCCGCCGTGGTGGTGGTGAACACCTGCAGCTTCATCCAGGACGCCCGCGAGGAATCGGTGCGCACCCTGGTGGGACTGGCGGAACAAGGCAAGGAGCTGATCATTGCCGGCTGCCTGGCCCAACATTTCCAGGAGGAGCTGCTGGAGTCGATCCCCGAGGCCAAAGCCATCGTGGGAACCGGCGACTACCAGCACATCGTGGATGTGCTGCAACGGGTGGAAGCGGGGGAGCGGGTCAACCAGGTCAGCGCCATTCCCACCTTTGTGGGTGACGAACACCTGCCCCGCCAGCGCACCACCGACCAAGCGGTGGCCTTTCTGAAAGTTGCTGAAGGCTGCGATTACCGCTGCGCCTTCTGCATCATTCCAAAGCTGCGGGGGGGTCAGCGCAGCCGACCGATCGAATCGATCGTGGCCGAAGCCCACCAACTGGCCGAACAGGGGGCGCAGGAGCTGATCCTGATCAGTCAGATCACTACCAACTACGGCCTCGACCTCTACGGCAAACCCAAGCTGGCAGAACTGCTGCGGGCCCTTGGCGAGGTGGAGATCCCTTGGATCCGGGTGCACTACGCCTACCCCACCGGGCTGACCCCGGATGTGCTGGCGGCGTACCGGGAGGTACCCAATGTGGTGCCATATCTCGATCTGCCGCTGCAACACAGCCATCCGGAGGTGCTGCGGGGGATGAATCGCCCCTGGCAGGCCGATGTAAATGACCGCCTACTGGATCAGATCCGCGAGCAACTCCCCGACGCGGTGCTCCGCACCACGCTGATCGTGGGGTTCCCCGGCGAAACCGAGGAGCACTTCCAACACCTGATGGGCTTCCTCGAGCGCCAGCGCTTCGATCACGTGGGGGTGTTCACCTTCTCGCCTGAGGACGGCACGGCAGCTGCCGACCTGCCCGATCGCGTCGATCCCGAGGTTGCCCAGGCCCGTAAGGATGCCCTGATGGCTCTGCAACAACCCATTTCGGCGGAATGCAACAGCCGCTGGGTGGGCCGCACCGTCGACGTACTAATTGAACAGCACAATCCACAAACCGGAGAAATGATCGGTCGCTGCGCACGCTTTGCTCCTGAGGTGGATGGTGAAGTGCGGATTCAACCTGGCGCTGATGGTCAGCAGGCCGCGCCGCCGGGCAGCCTGGTGCCGGTGGAGATCACTGGGGCAGACATCTATGACCTCAGCGGGCGGATTATTGGTGCACGCGCCATGGTGGCCGCAGCAAGACGCCAGGGTTGACCCTTCTCGAACTGCGGGCCGAGCAACAACGCCAGCTTTTTCTGATCGCATCCGGCGTGAGCACGGCGGGTTCATTCGCCGGCATCACCGCCAAGGGCTGGATTCTGATGAAAGGGGGCGTGGACCCCTTTGTGCTGGCGTTGAACTTCGCCGCTCTTTCACTTCCCACCCTGCTGGTGAGTGGTCCAGCGGGGGTGCGCACCGACCGCGTGGGCTGTGAACGGGTGCTGGTTCAGGCGCAATGGGCGTTGCTGGCTGCCTCTGGCCTGGGGGCCCTGGCGATTCCCCTGCTGGAGGGCATGGCCCAGGTGCTGCTACTGCTCTGCAGCACCCTTTTGGTGGGCATCGCTGGTGCCTATGAATTGACGGCCCGCAACAAGTACTGCTCGATCCTGGTGGAGCGGCAGGAACAGCTGGCGGGCTACCTCACCAGCTTTTCGGTGGTGTTCAATGTGGGCAAGCTTGTGGGCCCCCCGATTGGCGGGTTATTGCTGGCGGCCACTGGCCCGGCCTGGGCCTTGGGCATTGATGCGGCCAGCTATCTGCTGCCAATCGCCAGTGTGATGTTCTTGCTCAGCCCGAATCGGGATCATGAAGTGCGCAGCAGCGGCGGCCAAGACGCCAGCTTGCTCAATGCCTGGCGCCACTGCGGTGCCACCCTTCAGGGGGTGCTCAGCTTCACCGCTGTGCTGTGTCTGATCGGGTTTTATCACCCGGGATTAGCCCCGTTGATCGCCTTCGATCAACTTGGGCCTAAGCCCACGGATCTGGGGCTATTTACGAGCGTGCTGGCGGGCGGAAGTATCGTGGGCGGCCTGGTGCTGCAACGCAACAGCCAGCGTTTCTGCCGGCGCCCTTTCCTCACCCTCGGGAGCTTTGGCTTGATTACCGCACTGGCCCAGCTGGGAATGGCCCGTACACCGGGGCCTGTCTTCAGCATGGCCATGGCCTTTCTGATTGGCGCCGGCACAGCAGGGCTGCTGAGCAGCTGCAATCTGATCAGTCAGATCGGGTCACCGCAGGTGATGCGCGGTCGCATGGCTGGGCTCAGCCAGATCGCCTTTCTGGGCGGAGGCGGGCTGAGTGGATTGATCGTTGCCCTGATGGTGATGTTCAGCAGCCTCTCCACGGCTTTCGCCGTCACCGGTGGCCTCAGCGCTGCTGTGGCTGTGCTCTGGATCCGGATGCGAGGGGCGAGGACGTTGGAACCACTCAGATGAGCTTGATTCCCTTCAGCAGCTTGGTGAGCACAAAAGCCGTCACCAGACCGGAACCAAACAGGCCGAGATAGATGCCGACGCCCATGTGCAAGTACGGAGGTGACCACCATTAGATCACCCACAGGCCTGTGTTCAGGCCATTGCGCTTAGGGTTTGACAACAGCTGATACCGATTGAGAGGTATCTCCAGCCGGGCTGACCGGACGTTCCATCCACCAACGCCCGACGCCATGCGCACTCTTTTTGTTTATCCCGAGTTCCCGAAGACCTTCTGGAGTTACGAAAAGATTCTCGAGCTGGTGAATCGCAAAGTCCTGCTGCCTCCCCTAGGGATGGTCACCGTGGCAGCACTTCTCCCCCAGGAGTGGGAGATGAAGCTGGTGGACCGGAACGTACGGGAAGTGACGGACGACGAGTGGAACTGGGCTGAGCTGGTGATCATTTCGGGAATGATCGTCCAGAAGGACGACATGGCCATGCAGATCAGCAACGCCAAAGAGAGAGGCCTTCCTGTGGCCGTTGGTGGCCCCTTCGCGAGCTCCACACCGGATGCACCGGAACTGGATCTGGCGGATTTCAAGATCCTCGATGAAGGGGAAATCACCCTGCCGATGTTCCTGGATGCCCTGGAACGGGGGGAGACCGGAGGTCGTTTCACCGCCGAGGGAGACAAGCCAGACGTCACCGCCACCCCGATTCCACGCTTCGATCTTCTGCAATTCGAGGCCTACGACTCGATGAGCGTGCAGTTCTCGCGGGGCTGCCCCTTCAACTGCGAGTTCTGCGACATCATCGTTCTCTACGGCCGCAAGCCCCGCACCAAGACCCCCGAGCAGTTGGTGGCAGAACTGCAGTATCTGCACGACCTGGGCTGGCGACGCTCGATCTTTCTGGTGGACGACAACTTCATCGGCAACAAGCGCAACGCCAAGTTGCTGCTGCCGCAGATCCGCACCTGGCAGGAGTTGCGGGGCTACCCGTTCAGCTTCTCCACCGAAGCCTCCGTCGATCTGGCCGACGACGAGGAAATGATGCAGATGATGCATGACGCCCGCTTTGAAAGCGTCTTTCTGGGCATCGAAACCCCGGACGAGGCCAGCTTGGAAACGGCTCGCAAGCTGCAGAACACGCGCCACCCACTAGATGCCGCTGTGGACCGGATCACCGCCAACGGAATCCGCGTGATGGCGGGTTTCATCATCGGTTTCGACGGCGAGAAGGATGGCGCTGGCCACCGCATCGTGGACTTTGTGACCCGCACCGGCATCCCCGCCGCGATGATGGGCATGTTGCAGGCGCTGCCCAAGACAGCCCTCTGGGCACGGCTAGAGCGGGAAGGCCGACTGATCCAAGGGGAAGACGCCGCCAAGGGCGTCAACCAAACCAACCTGCTGAACTTCAAACCCACCCGACCGATCCGCGACATTGCCAACGAGTACGTGGATGCGTTCTGCGCGCTGTACGAACCCAACGCCTACATGGACCGGGTTTACAGCTACTACTTAAAAATGGGCTCACCCCGTTGGAAAGCCGCCTCCAAACTGCCCAGCCTGGTGGATCTCAAGGCACTTAGCATCGTGGTTTGGCGGCAGGGCATCAAGCGCAACACCCGCACCCGTTTCTGGCGTTACCTGTTCGGCATGGCCCGCAACAACCCCGCCCTGCTTGAGCAGTTCCTATCGGTGCTCGCCCACAACGAGCACTTCCTCGAGTACCGCTCGATCGTTCAGCAAGAAATCCGCGAACAGCTGGAATCCCTACCCCCAGAAGAACCCACGGCTGCCAAAGAACTGCAGCCCGCCTGATCCTCAGTCCTGCACGTAGACCGTGCCGTCACGCAGGCACTGCTCAGCCTTCTGCAGCTCCCGCCCCAGATACAGGGCATGGTCGAGGCAACTCACCGGGTGATGGCCTTCTCCTTCCGTTAGCTGAATGCCCAGCTGTTTTGCTGTACTACCGCGGTAGAGGGCTGAGGGGCGCCGAGGAGCATTGCCCCCGTCGCAGCGCAACACCTCACCGGTTTCGGAATCTCTGGCCAGCCCTTTTTCATCAATGGTGTTGCCGTAGTGCTCCAGCACCAGTTCGGCCGCATCACGATCCAGCTTGATCAAGAAATAGCCACTGGGATCAAGAGCGATGAAGCGCTGGGACAGGCGCTGATCCAGAGCATCCATCTCTTCGGCGATGGATGACGGTGCTTCCGGGGTGGTGATCATGCCTTCAACCTACAAAGCCAAGGCCGGAGGTTCTGCTTTGAAGGGAAGCTCCGCATTGATGGCCTCGATCTCTTCCAGCATCAAGCCATTCACCTTGGGCAACCAGGTGCGGATCAATTGATCCATCTGAGGCTGGTACCAACGGTGCAGGCTGGCGTGGGGACGTGCCACAAAGCCCCGCCGGCGTTTGTGACTGCCACCGGCTCCAGGGTCAAAGCTAACGATGCCGTTGGCCAGGGCCCATTCGATCGGAGCGTAGTAACAGACTTCGAAGTGAAGACAATCGATCTCCTCGTGGCTGCCCCAGTAGCGGCCCCAGAGCTGACGACCGTCCTGCACGCACATCGACATCGCCACCGGATCACGCGGATCACCTCGGTGGGCAGAAAAGAGCACCAGCTGATCGCGGTGCAGCCGTGCCAACGCTTCAAAAAAGCCTTCCTCCAGGTATTTGCTGCCCCACGGTCCCCAGCGTGCACAGTGCTGCTCGTAGAAGCGATGCATGGTCTGCAACAATGCCAAATCCAGCTGGTCGCCACTGAGGGGTGTCACCGTGATCCCGGCCTTGGCCACGGCCTTGCGTTCCCGCTTGATGTTGCGGCGCTGGTTGGCATTGAAGCCCTTGAGGTAATCCTCAAACGTCTGGTCGTCGCCGCGGCTCCAAAGGCTCTGCTGGTTCAGCCAAGCGGCACAGCCGGCGGCCTCCGCCAGGGGCCGCCACTGCGGATCCACATAGAGGAAATTGCAGCTGAGAATGCCGTTCTGTTCGCAGAAGCGATCGATCGCCCGCAGCAACTCCCTGGTGAGCAGAGCCTCGTCTTCTCCAGATCGCACATGGAATCGGTAGCCCAGCACGGGGCTGACCGGACTCATACCCAAAAGCTTGGGGTAGTAGCGAAGCCCCAGATCCGCCGCCAGACGGGCAAAGGTCTGGTCAAACACAAACTCGCCATAGCTGTGGCCCTTGAGGAACAGAGGAGCTACCGCAATCGGAGTGTCATCACGCCAGAGGGCCAGATGCAGGGGCTGCCAGCCCTGCTCGGGAATGATGCTGCCTGAGCTTTCCAAAGCCTCCAGCCAGCTCCAGCGATAAAAGGGGGTCGCGGGGTCTCCCACCAGGCTGTTCCACTGCTTCTCCGGGATGTCGTTGATGGAGTGATGCCAGCGGGCCGTGAGTGACGTCATTGCGACGGTGCCTTTGGCCTTTGTGCGATGACCTTAACCAGAGAGCTGCATGGGCTGATTAGGGCTGCAATGGTGTTTTCGCTCGAATCCGTTGATAGCGAACAAGCCACTCTCCATCTCCGAGGTCCTCAGCGCCATCGGACTGCCAAGCGCCCGGTTGCGCCAAGGCAGCCGGCAACGGCGCATCGGTACAAGGCAACCAACTGAAGCGGCCGCCCAGGAGCTGGGGCACCAAGGTGAGCTGGAGCGCATCGACGCAATCGGCTTGCAACAGATCGGCGCTGAGTTGGGCACCGCCAAGGAGCACCAGACGCTGAATCCCAGCCGCTCCAAGCGCCCTGAGCCTCTCAGGCCAGGTTGGTTCCAAAGGGAACCAACGATCAAACCCCTGATCCACAGGTTCTGGAGCCAGCAGCCAACGTTGAAGCGGCTGGTCAAAGAAACGCCAGGTGCTCGAGAAGTCGGGGGATCGACTCACCACCACAGCTGCTGGCTGCTCTGCTCGCCCATCGCGTCGGCGTTGCTCAAGCAGCTGAGGGTTGCGGATCAAGCAGGTGCACTGATGGACCCGCAGGGTTCCTGCACCAATCAAACAGGCATCCCCCCAGGCGAGTGCCTGCTCCAAGGCGCGCCGGTCCCCCTCACCACCCAGCTGAGCGGCACCTCCATCATGCGGTGCTAACCGGCCATCGAGGCTGATGGCCAGCACCAGACGAACCGTTGGAGGTTGGTCCATCAAGCCGTCAATCAGACAGCTGCCACGGCATCGAGGGCGGCTGGTGACATCTCCAGTTGCGGTGCTTCGGCGTAAACCTCGGCCGCGTTGTTCGGGCTCTCCTGCAGCCGCACCTTGTGCAGGCTGGCGCCGATAGCCTTGATCGGACTGGAAAGACGGTCGGCGATATGGAGGGCGATGTTCTCAGCCGTAGGCACGCACTCTTCGAAGAAGGGCACGTCCTTGTTGAGGAAGGTGTGGTCGAAGGGCTCGACCACCAGATCATCCACGAGGCGCTGCAGGGCGGAGAGGTCGCAGACCATGCCCGTGCGGGGATCGATCTCACCGCGCACGGTCACATCCACGAGATAGTTGTGGCCATGGCCGTGGGGGCGGGCACACTTGCCGTAGATCGCTTCGTTCTCCTCCTGGCTTAGCTCAGGGCGGGCCAGTCGGTGAGCGGCGGCGAAGTGGGTGCGGATGGTGAGGAAGGCGTCCATGGGATGTCCGAGATAGTCGGCCCAAAGGCCCGGTTGTTCGTAAAGGCGCAGCGCCGTGATCGGTAGATGAGGGCTGAGGCGCTGCCAGATCACCCGCAATAAAGCCTCGGTGGTAGGGAGGCAACCCTCAGACGTGGAGACGTCAAATTCCGGCCAAGCCTCATTGAGGAAGCGGAAATCAAGCTGGCCCGTCACCTCGTTGCGGATGGCATGCTTCACATCAGAGAGGTTGAGCACCATGCCGTCGGCATCCAAACCACCGGCCATGGACACGATCAGCTCGTAGTTGTGGCCATGGCCAGGAGCCAACGCGCAGGGCCCGAAACGGGCGGCATTGTCGTCAGCAGACAGCTCAGGCAGCCAATAGCGATGGCTTGCACTGAAACAGGCCCTCCGGGTAATGACACAACCACGACCTTGGCCGTGCGGTGCTGGTGACTTCATTTCAGTCATGTGACGTTCCGGCCAGAAGGCATCCTAATGAGTTAGTGCCGTTTCCGAGATATGGCGGATTCCACCCTCACCCTCAAGCAGCGCCTTGGAGGCCGCAGCCTTTACATGGTTGGGATGATGGGCAGCGGCAAGACCAGCACTGGCCGCCCCCTAGCCGAACGTCTGGGCTATGGCTTTGTCGATGCCGATGCCGTGATCGAACAGGCGGCGGGATGCAGCATCGCGGAGATCTTTGAACATGATGGAGAAGCAGGCTTCCGCGGCTTGGAAAGCCAAGTGCTCAGCGCGATCAGTCAGCACCACTCCCTTGTGGTGGCCACCGGCGGTGGTGTGGTGACCCAGCCAGAGAACTGGGGCTTGCTTCACAGCGGCATCGTGATATGGCTCGATGTGGTTCCAGACCAATTGCTGCAACGGCTGAACGCCGACAGCAACGTGCGCCCACTGCTGCAGACCGCCGATCCTGAGGCAGCTCTCAACAAGCTGTTGAACGAGCGCCGTCCCCTCTATGCAGAAGCCGATCTCACGGTGGTGATCAACGACGAAACTCCAGAGGCCGTCGCTGACGGGATCCTGCAACTGCTTCCAAGCCTGCTAAAGGATCCGACCCAACGCCGAACCGACTGAACTCAAGCCGTGGGGGGCTCCAACCGCACCGCAAACCACTGCAAGCTCACCCCGGGGCTGATCTCCAGATCACAGGCCGTATCGATCAACCGCTGCGCCGCTGATTCAATATCGGGTTGATCCACCAGATCGGCCGGCAATTGATCGAGGCTGCGCAACCAACCGCTCAGCCATGTCAAGGTGTCGGCGGCGCTGAGTAGCTGCTCCGGCTTGCCTGGCTCTAATACAACGTAGTCATCAAGTGCACGGATAAGGGGATCAGACATGGAACGGCGGTTGTGGATGCTGCTGATCGGCCTCACCATCCTGCTCAGTGGCGGCCCTGCCTGGGCCCAACAAAGTCTTGAGCAGCGGTTGCACAGTTGGCCTAACTGGAGTCTCCCAGCACCGTTGCCGCGGCCCTCGAATCGGGACGACCTGATCTATCCCGACTGGTTTGCCGGGCTGTGGCTGGTGGAGAGCCTCGATCTCGATGCCCCAGACGATCCACCGCTTCTGCATCAAGCACGGTTTCAAGCCGACCAGCGCGGTCGACTGATCGGTGATCGCAGCTTCAACGCCACGGCCATCGGTCGTGCCCTGCTCGGGGAGCAGCTGCTTGGAGTGGAAGAGGACCCCGACTCCGCCAACCGCCAAATCGCCCTACTTAAAGGCGATCTCTATCTCGAAACAACGGTAACAGGACGCCGCCAGGAAAACCCAAGCGCTGAAAGCTTCTTAGCCGATGAACTAGTACTGCAGATCCTGCATGCCCCTGGTCCGCCGCGGCTGAGCCAAATCGAAACCCTGAGCCGCTACAACCGCTGCGGCGAAGACATCTGCGCCGAGCAATGGCAGGGGCGCTACGCCTCACCGGGAGAAAGCCTGCGGGATCAGGCAATCGCCCAGCACCACTACCAATTGCACTTCACACCTCTTCCAGAGTTCGCTCCATCAATTTGAGTTCGACCTGATCACGCCACTGGAACAGCGGTTGGAGCTTGGGGTGATCGCTCAGCCCAGGCACACCCTTGCCGGCCAGGGCCGACCCTGCAGATGAGGGGAAACAAAGCAGCGACAACTGAGCTGCAACGGCAATATCCGCCAAGGTCATGCTGTCGCCCACCAACCAAGGGCTGACCTTCACTGATATGGCGAGCTGCTCCAGGCTGGCCAGCAGCTCGGTGCGCTCCTTCTGATTGACCAATTCGGTGATGTTGCTGACCCAGCCGCCGGGGATCACACCCATCACCGAACGCACAGGGTCGGGCAGATCGTCAGGCAGCAGCGCAACACGCAACTCGGGATCCAGTGCCGCGGCCTGCACCAGAGAGGAGCGACCCGCGGTCGCCAACGTGGTATCTGCCCAGTCCTCCAGCAGATGCACCTGGGCGGCCAAACGAGGATCGGCAGGAATCAGGGCAGGGTCCGGCTCCCGCCGATCCAGATGCAACGCAATGGCGCTGGAATCAGCAATCACCTGATCCCCATCAACCAACATTGGAACCTGCCGTTGGCCGGACCGCCGGAAAACGGACACCTGGCCGACACCGGGGATCACTTCAACGGTGCGGAAACTCAGCCCCTTGGCCTGCAACACCATCCGCACCTTGAGGCAAAACGCAGAATGGCGGAATTGATGCAGCTCCAACATGTCCAAAACAGCCATGGGCCCGGCAGAGTAGCCAGCAGATTTGCGATCACGCCAGAACCATGCGGGAGTTTTTCCTCAACGTCTCCCGTTACCCCCGCTATTTGGTGGCCTTTACCCTCGGGGTGATGAACTCCGTCGCCGAACCCCTAGCCGCACGCCGGAGCAATCCCGTCACGGCCGTGGCCCTGATCGGCGCCTTGATCAGCGGTGGGATCAGCCTCACCTTGGTGCTGCGTGCCATGGTGAATTCAGCACCGATGGCGTGATGGCACAGGGGCGTCGAGTGGAGCGGGTGGCCGCCCTGATCCGCAAAGAAGTTAGTGAACTGATGATTAACGGCATCCGGGATGAACGGGTGCACCAGGGCATTGTGAGCATCACCGAAGTGGAGGTCTCTGGAGATCTGCAGCACTGCAAGATCTTCGTGAGCGTGTTTGGAGAAGCTCAGGAGCGCGACCAGGTGCTCGAGGGTCTTCAGGCCGCTAGCAGCTTCCTGCGGGGAGAACTGGGGCGGCGGCTGCAGATGCGCCGGGCCCCCGAGGTGTTGTTCCAGCTGGATCGGGGGCTAGAGCGAGGCACCTCCGTGCTGGGACTGCTGAATCGACTCGAGGACGAACGGCAGCAGCGGGGCGAGATTCCACCGGGAAGTGATGAACAGCCAGGAGGCTGACAGCCTGAGGCGCCGGGTGGCAGAACTGCTGGTGCTGAGGGCCAGTGGTCACCTGAGCGACCAGCAGCGCCGTTATCCCCAGTGGGAGCTTCCAAACAGTGAACTGCAGCGACTGCTGCAAGAAGGAGTTGGCGGCGCGATCCTGCTGGGGGGCAGTGCCGTGGAACTGCAGCAGCGCACCCAGCAGCTAGAGGGATGGAGTAACAAGCGGTTGCTGTTCTGCGCCGACGTTGAAGAAGGCGTTGGACAGCGCTTCGAGGGGGCAAGCTGGCTGGTACCGCCCCTGGCCCTTGGGCGGCTCCACCAGCGGGACCCCGAGCTGGCCTTGGATTTGAGTAAACGCTATGGCCGCTGCACTGGCGAGCAAGCCCGCCGCTGTGGCCTGAACTGGGTGCTGGGCCCTGTGTGCGATGTCAACAACAACCCCGCCAACCCGGTGATCAACGTGCGGGCCTGGGGCGAAGATCCCAACAGTGCCAGCGCCCTGGCTGTGGCCTTCCTGCGGGGGCTGAAGCAAGCAGGTGTTCTCGGATGCGCCAAGCACTTTCCCGGCCATGGCGACACCACCAGCGACTCCCATCTGGACCTACCGGTACTGCCCCACAGCCGCGAACGGCTGGAGCACATCGAACTGCCGCCCTTTCAGGCCGCCATCGCCGCCGATGTGGACAGCGTGATGACGGCTCATCTAGTGCTGCCGGAACTGGATCCACAGCAGCCTGCCACCCTCTCCAAAGCCGTGCTCACCGATCTGCTGCGGCGCCAAATGGGGTTCAACGGGCTGGTGGTCACCGATGCCCTGGTGATGGAAGCGATCAGCGCACGGCATGGCGCCGCCGAAGCAGCTGTTCTGGCCTTTGAAGCCGGAGCCGACCTGATCTTGATGCCGGCGGATGCCGATGCCGCCATCGATGGTCTCTGCGACGGCTTCAGCAGTGGACGGCTATCGCTGACAAGGTTGGACGAGAGCCTGCAGCGCCGAGCTGATGCCCTGGCATCGATCCCAACCGATGCGCCATCAGGTCTGATCGTTACCGCAGCCGACCAAGCTCTTGAGGCTGAGCTAGTGCGCCAAAGCATCACGGTCCGCGGTGCAGCGGTTCGCCCGGAAGCAGGAATCAACCTGGTGCGCGTGGATGCACTGTTGCCCAGCGCAGCCACTCTCAGCGGCTGGTCCCCGGCCCTGCGCATACCCGAAACCCAGGGGTTTCGCTCGGTGGTGCTGCATGGCGAGGGCCTGTCGCCCTGGAGCGGCCAACCGGACGCCCCCCTGGCCATGGACCGCCTTGGGGAGGGGTCGGTGCTGCTGCAGCTGTTCCTGAGGGGCAACCCATTCCGCGCCGGGCGGGATGCCCAAGAACCCTGGGCCGCAGCCATCCAACAAATGGTCGCCCTCAACCGCCTGGCGGGAGTGGTGCTTTATGGCAGCCCATACCTCTGGGATACCGTGCAGCATGTTCTGCCCAACGGCTGCCCTCTGGCCTATTCAGCTGGCCAGATGCAGGAAGCCCAGTTTCAGGTGCTCACGGCGCTGTTTCCTAAAGCCGCACCACCTTGCAAAAGCGGTGCATTCACCGACTGACCACAGCCAACCAACCGCATCTAATCTCGCGCCAACCTCCAGCCGGCCGGCCATGCTCAGCCTCTCGATGATTGTGCGCGATGAAGAGGCGCGTCTAGGGGATTGTCTGCGCTCCGTGCAGGGCTTTGCCGACGAGATAGTGGTTGTGGACACTGGCTCCACCGATGCCACGGTGACCATTGCCGAGGCCGCCGGAGCCAGGGTTGAACAGATCAGCTGGCCTGGGGACTTTGCTCCAGCCCGCAACCAGGCCCTGGAATTTCTCAACGGTGACTGGGTGCTCGTACTGGACGCTGATGAGCAGCTGCGTGCTGAGGCCATCCCAGCCCTGAAGGCTCTGATGGCCCAGCCCGATGTGCTGGTGATCAACCTGCTGCGTTACGAAGTCGGGGCTGCAATGGCGCCCTATTCCAGCGTCAGTCGTCTGTTCCGCCGCCACCCCTCGATCCAGTGGAGTCGGCCATACCACTCGATGATCGACGACAGCGTTCGCGCGCTGCTAGAGACGGAACCCCAATGGCGCATCGCCGATTGCAGTGAACCGGCAATCCTCCATGACGGCTACCGACCTGAGCTGCTGGCCGGCAGCGACAAGGCGGATCGGCTCAGGCAGGCCATGGAAGACGACCTGAAGAACCGTCCCGGTGATCCCTACGCGAGCGCCAAGCTCGGGGGTTTGTTGATCAGTGAAGGGAAGACCGAAGACGCCATTCCCCTACTGCAAAGCGGCCTGAAGCATTGCAGCAAGGCCAGTACCGAGCGCTACGAGCTGCTGCTGCATCTGGGATTGGCCCTGACCCCCAGTGATCCCACCCAAGCGGTGAGCTGCTACCGGCAAGCCCTGGAGATCCCCCTGGATACGCGGGTGAGTCTTGGAGCACGCCTCAACCTGGCGGCCCAACTGATGGAACAGGGCAACATGGAGGAAGCCATCGGCCTCACCCGAACCGCCGCTCAGCGGGCTCCGGAAGTGGCACTCGCCTGGTACAACCTGGGGCTGATGCAGCGGCGCTGCGGCGAGCTCGCTGCGGCCCTCGAGGCCTACGGGCGCGCTCTCGCCCTGGATCCCAACAACGCCGAGTGCCATCAGAACAATGCTGTGGCCCAGTTGCTAGGCGGCAACATCGACGCCGCTCGCAGCAGCTTCATCCGCGCCATAAGCCTGTTTCAGGCGCAGGGACGTGCTGACACGGCTGAGCAACTGCGCGAAAAAGTTCAGGGGGTCGTAAAACTAAATGGGGAGGCTGTGGCTTGAGCCATCCTTTGCAGAGCCGAACGGTAATCGTCACCCGCGCAGCCGAACAACAGGGGGCCGCGCGACATTTGCTGGAGCAGCGGGGGGCAACGGTGCTGGACCTTCCTGCCTTGGTGATCGGACCACCCGAGCATTGGGGGCCCTTGGATGATGCCCTCGAGGACTTGGAGAGCTTTCACTGGCTGGTGTTCTCCAGCGCTAATGGCGTGCAGGCCGTGGAGCAACGGATGCAGCGACTCGGCCGTTGCCTGGCCCGGCGCCCCGCCAGCCTCAAGATTGCGGCGGTGGGTCGCAAAACGGCACAGGTCTTGGAGGACCTTGGGGCAACCGCAGATTTCGTGCCCCCGAGCTTCGTAGCCGACAGCTTGATCGATCACTTCCCTGTGTCGGGCTGGGGCCTCAAGATGCTCTTGCCACGGGTGCAAAGCGGTGGGCGCACCCTGTTGGCGGATGCCTTCGGCAAGGCCGGGGTGCGGGTGGTGGAAGTGGCGGCCTATGAGTCCGGCTGCCCCGACGCAATGCCGGAGCCAACAGCGACAGCCTTGGAAGAGAGAACCGTCGATGCCATCGCCTTCAGCAGCGGCAAGACAGCTGAGCACACCGCGCAACTGTTGGAGCAACGCTTCGGCCAAGACTGGGATGAACGATTGAAGGGGGTGAAAGTGATTTCGATCGGTCCCCAGACCAGCCGAACCTGCCGGAAGTGCTTCGGCCGAGTGGATGCTGAGGCCGACCCCCATGATCTCGTGGGTTTGGCCGAGGCCTGTGTTCAGGCGATGCAAAAGGGTTCCTGAGGCTCTTCGTTCAACGCCAGGCGAATGCAGCCGAGGGCTACATCGATGCTGAGCACCGACCATCCGTTGGGAAGCAAGACTGGGGCATCTTCCCCACAGCGGCCATCAGAGCCCACACAGATGACACCTTTACCGCTGGGGGTGCTCACCATGGCTCTTTTCTGATTTCCCACCAACAAAACGCCCGTCAGAGTGAAGCCGGTCTTGGGGTCCTGAACATCCGCAGAATCCACGCCAACAAGAGGACCGAAGGGATCCGCCCGCCCACCAGGAGATGCCTGCCGGACCTCTTCGGCCGAAGGCAGAGGGGTGAGACCTATCGGTGGGGCAGCGGGAGATGACGCAACTGGCAAAGGCGCAGGCGGCACTTGAACCGGTGGAGGCGCAGTTGCCATTGGCGTTTCACCACCACAGCCCCCTACAACCAGCGATACGGCAACGGGAGCAAGCCAGCGCTCAGCCGCCTGCTTCCACCAAGTCACGGAAACGGTCAAGATTGGCTTGGAGCTCCTTGGTCACGATGCCCCCCAGGATGCTGGGTTCCATGAGTGGTGCCAAGACCCCTGGCAATTCGTAGGTCACGCTCAGCTTGACCACGGTGCGGTCGCCCGCTTCGGGGTAAAAACGCACAGCTCCCTTTGTGGGCAAACCCCCCACTGATTCCCAATGCAGTTGCTGGGCTTCGATCCGCTGGGTGATCCGAGCTTTCCAGCTGAAGCGGAAGCCCTGGGCCGCCAAGGTCCAATCGGTGAGATCGGGATCGTCCAGGGGCTTGACCGACTCAATCCATCGCATCCAGCGGGGCATCGCTTCCAGATCACTCCAAACCTCCCAGACCTTTTCGGCAGGGGCCTTCACCTCGGAGGTGACCGTGTGTTCGAGCCAGCGTCCCATCAGGCTACCGCCGCGTTGGTGGCCAGCTTCGCGGGCTGATCGAGGATGGCTGCCGCAGCCAGATGGCCGCTCATCGTGGCGCCCTCCATCGAATCGATGTAGTCCTGACGGGTGTAGCTGCCGGCCAAGAAGAAATTGCGGATCGGCGTGCGCTGCTTAGGGCGGTAGGGCTCCATCCCCGGGGCTTCCCTGTACAACGACTGGGCCAATTTCACAACGTTGCTCCAGGTGAGCTTGAGGTTGCGGGCCGAAGGGAACAGCTCACGCACTTGACGGTCGGTGTGGGCCACGATCTCCTCCACTGACTTAGGAATCCAGGGGTCACCAGGCGTCAGCACACATTGGAGCAGAGACCCTTCTCCCTCCTTGCGGTAGTCCTCCGGACTGGCCAAGGCCAGATCAGCGAAGCAGCTGAAATCGGCATCAGCTGTGTACAGCAAGTTGTTGAGACCTGTTGGTGTCGCCACATCCAGGCGCTGAGCCTCCTGGGCATCGCCCAGCTCAGTCACCCAGCCGTCGTAGCGGAGCTGAACGGTGGCCACCGGCACGGCCTCCAACTGATGAATTGCCTCGAACTGTGGATAACGGTTCCAGGCCGCGGGCAGCAGCTTCTGAATCCCGGGGACGTCACAGGCGGCCAGATAGGCATCGGCTTCAACTCGGATGTCTCCTTCGGGCGTTCCCAGCTGTAAGCCCGTGATTTCAGGAGATTCGCCCTCGCTGTACTCCACCTGCTTCACCCGGTGGCGCAAATGCAGCTTGCCGCCACGCTGCTGGATGTAATCGAGGATCGGACCGGTAAGCCAGCGATGCGGTGATCCCTTCAGGAGATTGAGTTTGGAGGCTTCCGTCTTGGCCGCAAACATCATGAAGATGGTGAGCATGCAGCGGGCGGAGATGGCCTCGCAGTCGATGAAGCCCAGGGCATAGGCGATGGGATTCCACATCCGCCGGATGCTTTCGGGGCTGCCGCCATGGCCCACAAACCAATCCTGGAAGCTGACGGAGTCGAGGGCTCGAATTGTGCGCATCGCCCCCTCGTAATCCACCAGGCCCCGCACGATCGGGCTGGTACCTAAGGCCAAGGCATTGCGCAGCTTGTCGATCCAGCTGAGCTGCGGCGTGGTGAAAAAAGCCTTTAGTCCGTTAAAGGGCGCTCCGATTGGAAAACGGAAATCCAGCTCCCGCAAATCGCCGCCCTTGTTCACGAACAGGTGCGTGTGCTGCTTTGGCAGAAGGTTTTCAAATGCCCCCACCTTGCGCATCAGAGCAAAGAGGTTCGCGTAATTAAAAAAGAAGACGTGCAGACCCATCTCAATGTGGTTGCCGCCCTCATCCACCCAGCTGCCCACCTTGCCGCCCATGAAGGGACGGGCTTCGTAGAGATTCACCTCGTGGCCTGCATCCACGAGGTCGACTGCAGCTGAAAGGCCGGCGAGGCCAGAACCAACGATCGCGACCCTCACAAAATCTGGTCAACTAGGGCGACTCTATGTATCAGCGTTCATAGAGTGAGAGAACGAGCCAGCGTCGACCATGACTTCCACCCCCGATACCGCGCCGGCCCATACCGCCAAAGACGGCAAGGGCATCCTGATCACCGAACCAGCAATGCAGCAGTTGGCCAAGCTGTGTGGCGAACAGGGTGACAACCAGGTCTTGCGCGTCGGAGTCCGCTCTGGGGGCTGCAGCGGCATGAGCTACACGATGGATTTCGTGCCCTCCTCCGACACCCTCGACGACGACGAGACCTATGAGTACATGGCCGCTGATGGCCAGAGCTTCCGGGTGATATGCGATCCGAAAAGCTTGCTCTACATCTACGGAATGCAGCTGGACTTCAGCACAGCCCTGATCGGTGGTGGCTTCAACTTCACCAACCCCAACGCCAGCCAGACCTGTGGCTGCGGAAGTTCCTTCGCGGTGTGAGTAAAGCCACGTGGGAATCTGAGGGGAGATCACTGCCCTCTCCCTGTTGATGGAGACTTCCCAGGACAGCCTGTTTGAGCAGGCCATGGCCCGTTATCAGGCCGGAGCCGCTGCCAATGAGGTGCTGCCTGATTTCGCCCGCATTGTTGAGGCCGCTCCTCGTCAATCAGCAGGCTGGACCTGCTTGGCATGGCTGCAACTGCTATGCGATCAACCGGAGGAAGCGCTTCGGTCAGCACGCTTCGCCGTGAAACTCAACGGCCAGGACCCCCAAGCCAGAATAAATCTGAGCCTGGCGTTGCTGGAGACCCAATCCAAAGGCGTACGCGATCACATCCAGATGGTGCAGCAGGTGATAGCCCTAGCCCCAGAGGTAACCAGCGAACTCAAGGCCTCGATTGCCGACGGGCTCGAGCGCAAACCCGGCTGGAAATCCCTCGAAAAAGTGAAAACCTGGCTTGAGCTCTGACAACAACAAGCTCTGCCTGCATGACAGCCCCTGCATGACAGCCACCTGGACCATCACCCGCCTGTCGTCTCAGCTTCGCGTACGGCTTCCGGCGAATCGCTCGGATCAATTACGGCGAGAATGCCTGGCCAATAAAAAGCGACGGTTGCAACTGGCCAGGCTCGCCAACGGCATTCCGTATCCAAGCACCTGGATGTGGTGAGGGGTATCCCGGCAATGGCACGCATCCTTCTACTAAGCAATGGCCACGGTGAAGACCTCTCCGGCGCTCTGCTGGCCCAGGAGCTGCAGAAGCAGGGGCACAGCGTGCAAGCACTACCCCTCGCTGGACTTGGCAGCCCCTATCGCAAAGCCGGCGTGCGGCTGCTGGGAAGCAGCCATGAATTCAGCACTGGCGGCATTGGCTACACCAGCCTTCGCGGTCGCCTCACAGAAATCGTCCAGGGTCAAGTGCTGTATCTGCTCAGACGCCTAATGCGTCTGATCCGCCACCGGCGTCGCTTTGATCTGATCCTGGTGGTGGGGGATGTGATCCCCGTGATTGTGGCATGGCTGAGCCACCGCCCCGTGGCGACCTATCTGGTGGCCTACTCCAGCCACTACGAAGGAACGCTGCGCCTGCCCTGGCCCTGCGGCACTCTGCTGAAAAGTCGCCGGTTCAAAGTTGTTTACAGCCGCGATCAACTGACCGCCGAGGACCTCAGCAGGCAATTGCAGAGGCCGGTGAACTTTCTGGGCAATCCTTTCATGGATTCAGTGCTGACAGCAGAACCCACCCCACCAAGCAGCAAGCAATGCATCGCTCTGCTGCCAGGCAGCCGCCGACCGGAACTGGAGCAGAACCTACAACTGCTGCTTCAGCTGATGGAGCTGCTGCCCCGCACACTGCGCTACAGCCTTGATCTGGCCTTGGTGCCGAGCCTGGATGACGACAGCCTGAAGCGTCTCAGTGACAGATGCGGTTGGCGGTTGAACAACGGGTTACTTCAACGGGATGAAGGCATCGCCATCAACGTGCGGCGCGGGGACTTCAGTGCCGTGCTGCAGCACAGCGACTTGGTGATCGGCATGGCAGGTACCGCCATCGAGCAGGCCGTGGGCCTGGCCAAACCGGTGCTACAGGTGCCTGGCCGAGGTCCTCAATTCACTGCAGCATTCGCTGAAGCCCAGCGACGTTTGCTGGGCCCCACAGTGTTCTGCGCCACCGGGAAGAGTGGCAGCCATGAAGCCTTGGAAGCCACGGCGGAGCTGGCCATGGTGCTCCTGGAACGCTCCCAAATGGATCGTGGATTGCAACAGCAATGCCAAGTGGAAGCCAAACGGCGCCTCGGAGAAGCGGGTGGAGGCCAGAAAATGGCAATCGAAATTAGTGCACTGCTGCCATGAGTGCCCCCACAGAACCAGCCTGGAAACGCTGGCTCGACCGCCTGCTGATGGTGAATGTGCTGATGGTGTTTGTCGGAGCAGGGGTCTTCGCCTTTGCCGTGGTTAGACAGGGGCAGGGCAATGACTGGCTGATGGACCGGGTTCAGGTGTTGTGGCAACCCTTGTTCGCCCCAGCCATCAGCCTGCTAATCATGGCGGCCCTTGTAAGCGGTATCTTCAGCTGGTGGAAGCGGCGAGTGCTGAAGCCAGATCGGGGTAGCGGAAGCTGAATTGCAAAGCATCAAGCCGCTCCGAAGCAACCTGCTGGCCCTCCAGCACCACCTTGGCGCCATCCCCCAGAAGAACTTGCAGCACCGGTCCAGGAACCGGCAGCAGACTTGGACGTCCCAGGCTTCGTCCAAGCTGCTTGCAGAAGTCCGTCATTGACACTGGCTCGGGAGCAACTGCATTGATCACTCCACTCCAGCTCTCATCCGTGATCGATTGAAGAATCAGTGCGCAGAGGTCACTGCGGTGGATCCAACTCATCCACTGCCTGCCACTGCCAATCGGACCACCAAACCCTGTGCGGAACACCGGAAGCATTTTTCCGAGTGCACCGCCGTCGGCGGCCAACACGATGCCGATGCGCAAAGTCACCTGCCGAACCGCAGAAGGCACCTCCGCAGCCGCCACTTCCCAGCGCTGGCAGAGGTTCGCAAGGAAGTCGTCGCCCGGGTTGCTCGATTCGAGAAAACGCTGGTCCAGGCTGGAGCCGTAGAAGCCGATCGCCGAGGCATTCACCAGCACATTCGGTGGCGATGCACAGGCCTCGATCGCTTTCACCAGCTGGGAGGTCGTCTCCAGACGGCTGGTTTCAAGCAACTGCCGATGGGTCGGGGTCCAACGCTTCTCAGCAATCGGCTCACCCGCCAGGTTGACCACCGCATCGGCCTGGTTGAGGGCATCCAACAACCCAGCATTGGCCCAAGTGCTGCTGTTGGAAGGGTCGAACTGCATCCAGCTGAGTCGTCCATCGGCCCGTTCAGCGTCGTAACCACGGGCCAATCGCCGGCTAACAACCGTGAGTTGATGCCCGGCCTGGAGCAGGAGCGGCAGAAGCTCACGGCCAACAAAACCAGTGCAGCCAAACAGCAGCAGACGCATGAAAGCGAGGGTGGTTCGGCAGGGAGGCTAAGGGGGTTCTTCTGCGATTGGTTTTAGCCTGATGCCATCACCTTCCTCTGTCATGGCCGAATCCGACGCCGCTGCAACCGCCAAAACCAAGCCTGCTGCGCTGCGCAAAGGTGCTTTGGTCAATGTGAACAGGGCCGCCTACAGCGCCAGCCTTGAGGCTTCTGCCAGTGATCCCGCAGCTCCTGATTACATCTTCGAAGGCCCTGGAGAACTGCTGGTGGTGAGAGGGGACTACGGCCAGGTGCGCTGGAACCGTCCAGTGCCCGATGTGTGGCTCCGGATGGATCAACTGGAAGCCTGCTCCTGATCCTGCTCTTGATTCGAGGTGGGCTCCAAGGCCTCCTCCACGGCCGTAACGGCCGCGGGAACTGAGGTCATGGCGGAGGGGATGCGCCAAACAGCACCCGACAGCACACCGCTGAGATCCCCCAAGGCCGCCAACACGGGATTCGAAACGCTTGCCCCATCAGCAGCAGCGGCCGCCTGCCAGGGATTCCAGCCTGCCAGGTTGACCACACTGCGATAAGCAGCCGGCCAGGGGTTATCAGGCAACAGGCGTTGCAAAACTTCGAACTGCTCTGATGCCTGCACCGGGCGGTTCTCCAGCACCGCCAGCAGAGCCAGGGTCCAGCGCGGTTTCACCGCCTCGGGATCCTGGGCCAAGACCTCCAGGGCCTCGGAGCGCACCGGATCTCGATAGCTGAAATGGCCATCAAGCATGTGCTCCCGTCCCACCGCTTCGAACACCGGATTCAGTCCCTCGGGCCCGGCCTCCAGGCCGGCGGCAAGGTCTGGGAAGCGCTCCGCAAAGGATGGCCCTGCCATGGGGATCGTCGAGCGGCGGCGCCAGAGGGAATAACTCCCCCCCTGGGGACGCTGAAACTGATTCACCAGCTCGAACACACCGCTGCTGCGCACCGCTTGATCGAGCCGCTGCGCCGCCTTGCGCACCGATCCCTGGTTCCCTTCCGCCAACACCACCCATTCCGCCTGGGCCAACACCGGATCACTATCACGGCGGCTGCCCCCCAGCTGACGCCCAACGGTCTGTCCCCCATGGCGTCGGCCGTAAAAGCTCACGTTGTGTTGATTGAGATCAGAGGTGCTGGGCACCACGATCAGGGTTGCAGGAGACGTGCTGGGATCCGCACCGCCGGCGGCCTGCACCACAGCCTCCACTGGGCCACGGGGCCGATCTTCAAAACGATGCAGCTGATGAGCCCAGCCCGCCGGAAAACAGACCAGCAGCCCGGCACCGAACAAGGGCCACACCAAGCCAAGGCGCCTGGCATGCAACCAGTGGCCCCACTGCCACCAACCCCGGGCAAGCAGCAACAAAATGGCGGGGAGCAAGGGAGCGATGTAGCGATCGCCCTTGTTCGGACTGAGGGTGGTGAGCACCCAGGCTGCAAAAAGATTAATTAGGAGCCAGCGCCAAGACCAGGCGTGATCTGTGGATGGATGCTGACGCTGCCGCCCCCAGAGCAGGAGCCCCGACAGCCCAACCACCAAAAGCACGCTGCCCAACTGCTCCGGCAACAAGCGCGGATACCAAAGCCAACTGGCGAAGCTGAGCACACCGGGATCCCCTTCCCGGGCCGCCGACTCGAACACGGCCCGGTTGGTACCACCCAAGCTGGTGATCCAGTTATGACGCAGCCAGGGTCCGATCAATCCAGCCGTGAGCAGGGGCAAGAGCAGGGCCTGCCGCAACCAGGGACCGCCCCGCCGCAATGCCATCACTGCGGCCCAGACACCGGGGGGGAAAAGCACCAGCAAGGCGCTTTGCTTCACAAGCACCGCCGCCAATGCCGCCGCGGTGCATCCCCAAGCCTGCCCCCAGCGGCCACCGCTCTGGGGATCGCACCAGACCCCGAGACGCCACACCGCCAGGCTGCAACTGGCCACCAAAGCCATCTCAAGCACGTAATCCGTGCGCAGATCCAGAAAGGCAGGCGTCAGTGCTACCAAGAGACAGGCGATCAGGGCAAGGCCGTCCCCCTGCAGCCGTCGCCCCCAGCCCGCCATCACCACCAACAGCAGGCCATGCCAGAGGCTGAGGCTCCAGGCCGCTTGCTCCGGGGCATCGCCACTCAGCGCCATCACGCTGCCGTTCACCAGCGAGGCCAGGGGCGGAATCTTCGGTGACAGATCCAGAAGCGCCTGCCAACCCTGCCAACCGCCACCGGGCAGCAACCCCAAGGCACGGCCGTGGTCCATGGCGCTGTTGAGGTAGTCGGCCTGATCCCATGCGGGGACACCGGTCTGCAAAGTCCACCAAAGCCGATCCACGCAGGTGGAGAGCACCCAGATCAGGGCAACCGAAGCCCAGAAACGCCAGCGCTGTTTCACACGATCTCCAACCGACGCCGTTCATCCTGGAGCCGCTTGCGTCGCTGCTTGGCCTCCCGGATCATCTCGCGACCATCGTGGAGGTAGCCGTCCACGTAACCCATGGTGTAGCGCTCCAGTTCGGCCAGAGCGTCCTCTACTTCAGATAGACAGTGGTAGAGGCTCAGGCCAAAGCCTCGGGCCGAGGCCGGCGTGGGCAACGACTGGAACAGTTGCTTGACCTTGTCCATCCGGCGTCCACTTGCCTCGAGATAGCTGCAGAACGCCTCCATCAGCTCGTCGTCATAGGGATCAGCCGACAGAGCCTTGAGTTGCTTTGGAAAGGGATTGATCACCTCTCCGAGCATGCGATCGATTGGGGCGTAGACCCGCCGCAGCCACTCCACCAGGGCATCGTCCGCAGCCACAGCACGGTCGTGGGCACGACTGGCCCGCCGCAGATCAGTCGGGGATGCTGCCCGGCCCGGCTGGGGCCGGGCGCGATCAAAGGCCTTACGTCGCTCGGCATCCCCGAGCACTTCCCAGGCGGCATTAAGGGCCAGCATCTGCTGGTCGTCGCCGCCGGCATCGGGATGGTGTTGCTTCACAAGCTGGCGATAGGCAGCTTTGATCTCAGCGTCGCTGGCGGTGCTGCTGACACCGAGCACGGCATAGGGGTCGCTCACAGCTGACCATCCCTCCGGGCGGGAAGCTGCGAAGCGGCACTGAACATCGGGGTGGAAAGGTAACGCTCGCCATAACTAGCCAGCACCACCACCAGGCGTTTGCACGCCATGGCGGGTTCTTGGGCCACCCGCAGGGCAGCTGCCATGGCCGCACCACTGCTGATGCCGCAGAGCAGACCTTCCTCCCGGGCCAAGCGGCGTCCCACCTGCATCGCCTCCTCATCACTGACCGTGAGGATCGAATCAATCCGGTCCAGTTCCAGCACCGCAGGAACAAAACCAGCCCCGATCCCCTGGATGCGATGGGCCCCAGGGGGCTTGCCGGACAGCACGGCACTGGCCTCGGGCTCAACGGCAATCACCTGAAGCTGCGGCTTGCGCTCTTTCAACAGACGAGCACAGCCGGTGATGGTGCCGCCGGTGCCCACTCCCGCCACAAAGGCATCTATCTGGCCCTCGGTATCGCGCCAGATCTCCTCCGCCGTGGTGCGTTCATGCACGGCTGGATTGGCGGGGTTGTCGAACTGCTGAAGCAGATAGGCGTTGGAAATCTCCTCCACCAACTCCTTGGCCAGCGCTATCGCCCCATTCATGCCCTGGGCACCGTCGGTGAGCTGCAACTCTGCGCCATAGGCCCGCAGCATCGCGCGACGCTCTGTGCTCATGGTGTCCGGCATAGTCAGAATCAGCCGGTATCCCCGGGCCGCCGCCACCATGGCCAGGGCAATCCCGGTGTTGCCGCTGGTGGGTTCCACCAGCACCGTTCGGCCAGGAACGATCGTGCCGGCCTGCTCTGCTTCCAACAACATGGCGCTGGCGATGCGATCTTTCACCGAGGCGGATGGATTGAAGCTCTCCAACTTGGCCAGGATCTCGGCCTGGCAGCCGCAGGCCTGGGGAAGACGGTTCAGCCGCACCAAGGGCGTGCCACCGATCAAGGATGTGATGTCAGGAGCAATGCCCATGGCTGCAGCTTGCCCGCAAAACGACCATAAAAAAAGTCCTCCTTTGGGGAGGGCTTTAGACGTTTATGAGGAACGTTGTTCTGAAGGCCCAACCGAAGCTGGACCAAACCATCAGAACTTGAAGGTGGTCTGAACCAGGCCCCCAAAAACGCCAAGGGACTTGTAGTGGCCGTCGACGTTCTGGGTGTCGTCACCGTTAGGACGGCTCGTCCAGTACACAGCAGGGGTAATCTGAATGTTGTCTGTGACCTGGAAGCTGTACCAGAGCTCCATGGCATAACCACCATCAGCCACATCACCGCGTTCAACCTCGTAGACGAACTGAGGCTGACCCACTGCATAACCCAGGGCATTGCCTTCCAGGAAGACATCGTTCCAGGTCAGACCGACCATCCAGCTGGCCATGGCCCGCTTATTGATGTTGTCATCCCAGGCGTTGTTGCCATTGAGATAGGAGGCACCGACACCAGTGCTGATCGAAGGCATCCAGCTCGAATCCTCAGGACGCCAGAAGCCATGGAAAGACCAGCTGTGGCTGTCAGCGTTGCTGCGCTCGTCAGCGTCACCGACGGTGCAAGGGGTGCCATAGGAGTCGTCGAGGGCGAACAACGTACCGGTGCGGAACCTGGCACCACACTGGCCGTAGCGATAACCGGCGGCTAAGCCCCACTGCTGGTTGCCGAAGGCAATCTGAGTAGTGATGTTGCCTTCTGAGTTGTCGGTCATGAAGCCACCCGTATTGGGGTTGCTGTCATTGGCCTCACCGGAGTCAGCAACGTAACTAGCGGCCAACGTGAAGTAGGGGTTGCCCTTCTCCACTTGCTTCTTATTGCTGTAGAAGACACCGAAACCACCGCCAGTCTCCTTGTTCCAGACTCCGGGTGTACCCAGGGAACCACCGAAGAAGTCGAGGATCTTGCTACCGCCCTGGGCATAGGCACTAGCCGTGTAGCCCATCATCTCGGTGTTCCGGGTCAGAGGACCGACCTGGACCGTGAAGCTGTCGCCGAGGGGAAAGCGGTAGTACAAACGATCGATTAGGACCCTGTTATTAGTTCTGGCCCATGCAGTAATTGTGCCGGGCCAATATCCCAGGATTGAGGAGCTCCCTGAAAACGCATTGTCCATATTCCCGCCGCGCAGACGGGTGTACAGCAGATCATTGCCACTGAAGGAGGTCTTTAAGGCAAGTCGTACGTCGTAGCTGAAGGAGAAGGCGCCGTACTCAGCGTTGTAAGCATCGCGTGCACCCTTCTCTCCACCGGTGTTGTAGTTAT
>QCSL01000025.1 GCA_003209165.1 Synechococcus sp. AG-670-B23
GCGTCGCTGAAAGGGTGAAAACTTCCAACCCCCCCGCTGAATTGAATGAATGGCATGGGTATGGCGGCAACGGTGCGAGGTACAGGTGCACGTCGGCACAGTCGCAATAAGCCTTACGGTGGCGAGTCGGTTGCAGCATGAAAGGGAGAAGCGGGCGAGGGAACCCGCTGCATGCATCTACATCTCCCAAAGCACTCGCAGAGCTGCTCGGGCCAGCCGAACCACCACAGCAAATCTGAGAAGACCTGGCCATGTAGTAATACTTATAAATTGATATAGCGGTTAAGGAAGTAAGGCTGCTTTCAGTGCATCTGTTTGGGGTGGGCTGAGGGGCCCGCCTCTTTTTATGTGAATGTCTCGTCAGCACCGGTTGTAGTTGGTCGGGTGACCGCGGAATCCTTTCTGGTCAGAATCCCTGAAAGCACTCAGCCGATCAAACAGACAGCGGGTTTCACCTGGATTGACGTAGAGCCAGCCAAGACAAGGGTGAGAAAGCTCATCCGGCTGCTCCTGGAGACCTGGAGCAACGTCATCAAGATCAGCCGGGTGTTTGGTATCAGTTCCTAGGAGGTGGCGTTCATTAACCAGGCCACCAACGACGACGGCAAACCCTGCTCCGTGTCACCAAGGTCAAGCCCCGCAACACCCGCGGCGGGGTCAAGGAAGAGACTTTTCCACGCTGGCTTGAGGCCATGGCTGTCGACTCCATGCGCGAAGTGAAAGCAGGGCACACAGACCCACTGTCGTAGCTGCGCTCGAGCCTCCGCTCATCCAGAGATCGGGGATTGTTTTGTGAGAGCCGAAGTACGGCCCTTAGCAATTTGAGGGGGCTCTGGTCAGTCTGTTCTTGCTGATCAGGGATGACAAAGATCTTCTGGCGACCCAATGTGAGTTCTCGTTGAAGCTTTACTCGATGTTGCGCATTGGAACTCTGTTGGTTATTGCCGCCACTGCTTTAAGTGGGTGCTCCATCGATATGGAAAAACTTATGGACTGCAAAGACGCAGAAGGCAACCCCTTGCCGGAATCGGTCTGTAGGAAGGGCTCACCCGAGAAAAGCGATTGATCACCAGACCTTTAGCGCCACTCCCCTTGACGCCAAATCGTTGAGGTTCACTGACATGTTGATTCACAACCGGCTGAGGTCCTCACCTTGTGGATTCAGAAATCAGCTCCCCCCCGAAAGGAGGGTTTGTACTTGGGTTTTATCTATGAAGTGGATACTGCTTTAGGTGCTTGTGGTGATTAGCGTCGGGATCCTGATGGGGACGACGGCGAAGCCGGTGCTGTGACCTGAAAAAGGGGGTTCTTCAGGCCCGCCTCATCCGTCTTTTTTCTTCGGACATCACGCTGAAGGATCCGAAGCCCTGCGGGCCGAAAAGCTGCAGGCTCAGTAGGTGCGCTGTGGATAACGACGTAATTCCCATTATGAATGGGTTCTTCTGAGCCGAATAGATGTGGGTCGTCCGAGGGCGCTTTTTTTGCGTTGGTAGCTGAATTTTGTTGATTGCACACCTTGTTTTGCGATGGCGTCCGTCAACATGCGTCAAGCCAGTGCCTTGCACTAAGACAAATGCGATGCGCTCACCGTGTGAGCGATCTACCGAAGTCCCCTGCTTTCTTCAGCCTGCCGCTCGTCGCAACGCTGGCGCGGATCATTTGGCCACTGCCATCGCCTCATCTGAAGAGAGCGCAACCCCTGACAGGGCTAATGCTGTCTTCGGAGTCCCCAAGACCTCCATCCAGTGGTAAGACGTGATCATTGGGCGCTGACAAGAAAACTGGCTTCTCTTCTGACCGGGAGAAGTCAGTTCAGCGTTATCTGAAGGACTGTTGACCTTGCCGTACGACGAGAGGTAGTACAGAAGTACTTGAGCGAAGCTATGTCGGTTGATGGTGCGAGCGGCCTCAAAGCGCCCAAGGCGGATGCGGTGTTCCTGCACGTCCAAGCAGGCATGTCCGTGATTATTGAAGAGGGCGGTGAATGGCGCATGGCCGACGTGATCTGGGTCGATGGTGGGGCCAGAAACCCCAAGATCCCCACCCTCTTTCAAGTTGCAGACGTTGATACGGGGGTTATCAACTGGGTCAATGCCGACCTTGTGAACCACATCGTTCCAAGGGTCTAACGGACATCCGTACCTCTGCCACCTGTGCACGATTTTTAGGATCCACAAGTCTTTTTTCAGTCCTGAATGGATCAAGCCGAAATCGACAACTGGAAGACCATCGCCGAAAGCATGGAAGCCAAGAGCGACACAGAAAGCTGGTTTTACTGTCGCGCTCGCGCCATTGCCGATGGCCAGCCAGACCCAATGCCCAACATGTCAGAACTCATGGGAAGGAGTGCTTCCTAACGAAATGAGTGGGAGATGCGGGCGAGATAACCCGCGAACATTCCGTCTCCCAACGCGTTAGCTGTGGTGCTCGCACCATGTGAATAGTCACCTAGATCCGAACAGTCCCCACCAATGACCACTAAGGCTTAATACCTAATTTGTGTTCAAAGGGTTACACATGGGGACCTGCCACGCCAATGTCGAGGGGAAGGCTGTGGTGCCTTCATTGCGTCAAGCATGGGTGTATGGCTGAGGGGCCTACTCCTTTTTCAACGCTGAGGTCACCTGAATGGACTCCACTCAGAGACTTGTAGAAAAGCTCGTCGAGAGAAGGATCAAGAACACTGGAGAGTCTCAAGCGGCGGCCACCTCAAACGTGATGGCTGCTTTCGAGAAGCTCAAGAAAAACGAGACCCGAGGCTCATCAGACTTTGCACCCACCTCGCAGGGGGAGATTGGGTGAGCTTCTGGGGCAGGTTAAGGCCATCATTTAGTCACGGCAAAGAAGTCCAAGAAGTAGAAGAAAGCGAAGGAGACCTGCTCCGTCCTGCTTTGGTAGAAGACGTACATCAAGCGGATCAGACAACGCTTTGGCTTTAGCAAGTACCAAGTGCTCTGGATCACTTTTGGCAAAGGCTTGCTGATCGGCTACGTCCTTGCATTCCTGCTTCACAGTCTTCGGAGCTGATAGCGCCTAGGCGAGATAAGCCCAAGAGTTGCACCTAGTCATCAACCCCTAGTGGCCTGATCACAGCTTGGTCATATTGGTGTATCAACTTAATGTCGGAGAGAAGAGCTCAGCCCCTGGGACGGAAACCACCAGGGGGCTTTCGTGCCGCAGCGGAGGGGAGGCTTACGGCTATCTCCTTCTCCCTGACTACTGGCCCAGCTTGATGTACTGAGATTGAGAGCTAACCCCAAGGTATAAGTTAATCACGCCATTCCTGACGAGACTTAGTGTGAATTGCGTCAGGTATTGGAGGCTGAATTGATGGGTTTTTGGGATGATTTAAGCAGTACATAACCCTGTCAATGCAGGGGATTTGAGTGCGTAAGCTGCTTTAAGCTTGGTTTCTAGTTCATACGCACATTGAAAAGAAAGTCATCATGGAACACCCCTGACAGAGGTAAGTGAGCCGCAACACAGGTGCCACCAGCCGCACCTGCCATTTTTTCTCTAGTAATGCTATTGGTCCAGATTGCATTGATTGAATTTCCCCTGCGGTAATCGCAAGCCCAGCTTCTTGGGCAATCGCAAGAGCCGCCAGACGGCACCATTGTGAAGTGGGATCTCAAGTCGCATTGGCAAGGGGGAACGCTTGAGCTTCCAGAAACCATTTATGGCAAGTACTTTGGTCAGTGGTTGCGACGTCAACCTCAGTCGAAGGCACTGCAGCAGAGGTACGAAGATAAAAGCGAGTATCTGAAGCTTTATCCCTTCCGTGACTCATTCAACGTTCGCTGCACCCGTAAGGGCATTAATGATGCGTGTGCCTAAGTTGTGAGGGCACGTTCCACGGAGGTTCACCGACTCGCTTACCGCACCAGCAATCAGGAAGACATCGATGCGTCCTTTACACGAGCGGAGGCGAGCTCATGGCTTCAACCAGCTGAAGTTAGCAATAGAGATGGCGGGAAGTGCATCATCTTTCCTGCTGCCAGTCCGGCGAGAAGAGCGAATATCGCCAGCCATCCCAACGGGCTCTAACCGAGCAGTCGCTCTGTTGATTTGGTCAGAACAGGCAATCTATTGAGTCAACTATCAGGAATAAGATTCAAATCCTTGTGATTATTATTTGATCATATGGAGTCATTAGGCCCTTAAGATTCATTAAGAATGCTTTTAATGCAAAGATGAATCTTGCTAGTTTCATAAATTATGAAATTTAATTATGTCTATTGATAGCGGATTAGTTACTAATTGGTCAACCAACCAAATAAATCAAGTCTTGAATTTTCAGGTTCAAGCTGATAATGAAACTGTTTATTGGAATATGCCCACCTACACGCCTCCTTCGGGCTACGAGGATTATAGGAATATAATTACAAGCACTATTGCAAGAATTGACGCGTTGATAGACCTAGATTTTGTATATACAAACGATTTCTCGCAATCAGTTCTTGATATTTATACAACGACAAGAAGTGCCGGAGATCCATTGGGCCTTTTCTCTCCAAGGATAACCTTTGCAAACATTAATAACTATATAGATCCATCAGAAACAAGCCAGTCAAATACAAATACTTTTGTGCACGAACTTGGGCATTATCTCGGGCTTGATGATATTGGCTATGATAATCGATATGATCAGGTCGATTCGCTAATGTCTTACAATACCTCGTCCCTTTTCCCAGGTGGCTATAGGACATGGTATTCAGCCAATGATTTGGACCTTTTCTTTGATATTTGGGGCTTGGAGGATGATGAAAATTATAACGAAGTAGAGGGCGATTCTTCTGATAACTCACTTATTGGATCACCTTCTACGCATGATTTTTTGGTTGCGTATGACGGAAACGACTTTCTTCGAGGAAAACTAGGAAAGGATAAATTGTTTGGTGGTGCCGGTAACGACGTGTTAAAAGCAGGAAACGGACGCGATGTGCTTACAGGAGGCGAAGGTAGCGATTCACTTTACGGCGGCTTTGGTCTTAATACTTTTGCAGAATCTCTTGATGGAGAAATAGATTCGCTATATATAAAGAGTGACCAATGGGCCAATAATTGGTTCTACGACAAAGCCGGGAATAGCCCAAACGGTGAGAAGGCTGATAAAATTGAAATACTTGATGCAATTGACAAAATTTATATTCAGGGCGTCGAGACAGGAACCCTTAGTTTTCAAAATGTGTCTCATTCTAGCAATTTGGGCGAGACTCTTGATGGAATTGGAATCTTCGCATCAGGCTATTTGGAGGCGGTTTATGTTGGTGGTAATTTGAGCATCGCTCAATTAAATTCGATGACCCAAGGGATACTGTATTGACCATGACAGCAGCTCCTGCCGGTCGATACCGCTCTAGTCGATGCCGTACTTGATCTGCGCCCACGCCTTCCTTAGCAGCCGGTACCCCTATGATGTTGAAATTCAACCATGTTGATCTCATAAAAGCTGAGACAAAGAGTGTTGGGTTCACCGGCCAGGATCATTCCCTGAAGGTGATCGACTCGCACGGCAGTGGCTTCGGCGTTGGCTTTTGCCATGGCAATCAGGTTCCCTATACAACAGGTGGGCAATAAGTTCGCGGTGGGTGAGCAGCAATATCCCGTCGAACAACGCCAAAACGTCTGTCAATGCGTCCGTGTATGGCCGGTGAGTGGAAGCAAGAACTCTTCAGACCTTCGCGATGTCGGCGGAGATCATTAATCCAGCAGCGCGGTGAGCTGAATAAGAAGTTCATCAGCGGCGGTCTGCTCCTCGAGCTTTAAACCGACGAGGTTCTGGATGTCGGCACCGATGGCATCCGAGCGGTATACCAGCTCCGCACAGTGCGCGGTGATCTGATCCCGGTAGCTCTGCTTCCGCATCAGACCCGGCAGCTCCTCCGACCACATCCAAGTGATGTAGTTCTGGCTGGGACCGATGCGGCTCTGGTCAGAGTCGCGATCCCGGAAGTTCAGAAAGTAATCCAGCGAGCGCGAATAGACGCGGGGCTAAAGACGAAGCCAGCTGAGCTGGGGGTGGCATTTGGCGACTCTCATGACCGGTACCCCTTCTGCCAAGAGGGCATCGCATGGCACACCTCACGGTTCAGCCACGCAGATAGCAAGCCGAAAGAAGGCTGTCCTGACCTACACAGAGGAGCTGGAGCTGATCCGAGTGCTCCCGGAGACCTGGCGCAACGTCATCAAGATCTGCCGGGTGTTTGGTGTCCGCTCCTGGGAGGTGGCGTTCATCTCTATTGCCACCAACGACGACGGCGAACCCCAGCTCCGCGTCACCAAGGGCAAGACGTACAACACCAGCGGGGGAGTGAAAGAAGAAACCGATCCCCGCTGACTGGAGGCCGTGGCGGTCGACGGCACCACCTTTGACCTGGTGGCGGGATGGAATCAGCTCAAGCTGCCACCCACCGTTTCCGGAAAGACCCTCGGGGCCGTCCTGCGGCGTCTCCCAAGCCTCAATTGCGTTGTGCCTGAGCATCCGGCGCCAAGTCATCTGCGCAGGCGGGCGGGGTGGAACGTAGTGATAAGTCCTGATGGCGACCCACTGCGCATGCACCGTCGCCGTGTCGGGCTTGAAGTGACAGAGCTTCTGCTACTGCTGCTCGGAGTACAGCCACCCTTCAACGGATTTAGTCCAGGTGCTTAGCCCGCAGCCTTAATGGCCGGTTTTCACCCTGTTTTGACCTGTAACAAGAGCTACAAAAGCTTGGGTTTTGTCTTAGACCTAAGTCAGATACAAGAAGGAAAGATGCTGAACGAAATGATTCTCACCACGACACTTTGTTTGACCATTGTTGGAGCTATGGCTCTCTTCTATGGCGAGATGAAGCTGCTTAAAAACAGCCACTAGTCCGTCAGCAATATCGATCCAGGCCAGCAACTCCTTGATGTTTGGCCCTGCCCTAGTGGCTAATGCAACCAGGCAGCACCCTCCAGGGCCTAACGGCTCCTGAGGGAGGGGGGCTACTGAGACCGCGAGAAGAACTTTGTCCTTCCCGAGCGATGCGATATCGGTGCTCACACGTTCGCTTTGTTACTTAGCTTCTCGGCGAACGCACCAACTTTCTTCGGAATTCCCTTCAACAGAACGGTGTCTCCCGCGATCGCTCACGCAGGAGACAGGGGTTCTGCCAACACTCGGATCGCTCTTCCGAGGTCGTCGCGTGTGGAAGAACTCCCCATTTCCGCGTCTAGCAAATATGGGGCCAAGCAGCCTGTCGCGCAACATCTATTTTGGTCATTTTTTGATTCCAAAAAATCTCCCGTGAAGTCCTGTGCATCTGGTATGAGACGGCATGGACCGCTGGACTCTCATCCGCCAGATCATTGTTGAGGACTGACTTCTTGAGAGGTCGGATGATGTAGGTCATCACCTCTAGTCAAACCTCGACTACTCAGCCTTTGCTGGAAGAGACAGCTTGTAGATGTTCACTGCTACAAGAGCTACACCGAAGCTGCAGAAGAAGACAATCAGGTCTTGTGAAGAGATGGACATAACGCCTAGCCGGCTTTGGTTATTAAGGAATATAACGAGATTGGTGTATGGTTGTCGCATGAGCCAATCCACGAGTGAGTTTCCTGTCTTTGGCGGTTGCGAGTCAGGCCAAAGGAAGCGCTACTTAAAATCATTGGAGCAAGACCTAGCATCAGAGCTTGGACCCGACTGGCGAGAAAAAATCGCCAACAGCTTTGAGGTTTATGTCTTAGTGGATTAGTGAGGCAAATGGTTCGGGGCTTGCTGCCCTTGCCGAGGAGGCGAACGTTTCCTCCCTCATCCAGCGGTTCGATGTCCTCCCACCGCAGACCGCACAGCTCTGAGACCCGACAGCCCAGCAAGTAGGAACCGCGGACCATGACGTAGTCCCGCGCTGCGATGGCGGAGCCTTTTACCTTCGCGGCACTGATAACCCCGAGAACTGATGTCAGATCAGACTCAGCCAGCGGTTTGGCCAGCTTTGGTGCCGACATTCCTGTTCTTCGGGGGATTGGGTTGCGCGGCACTCCTGTCACAGCTGATCTCGTAGGTTCCGACGCCCATCGGTAGAGGGCACTAACCGCGCTGATCCGCCGGTTGAAGGAGCGCGGCATCAGCTCGCTGGCCTCCACTTGTTCCCGCAGAAGGGACACCCAGTCCTGAACCAACGCAGGATCCAGCTCCCGCAAATGCAGGTGGGGATGGTTTTGATCGCGCCAGCGGGTGAAGTGCCGCAGCTCTCGGCGGTAGCCGTCCTTGGTCTCCTGCGAGCCGGTGCGGGAGCACTGCTCCAGGAATCGCTTCAGGAGGAGCTTGTCCCCCCAGAGCACGGCACCAGCCTGGGCGGCATCGAAGAGGCGGCTGACGTACGCCAGGGCCTCCGCCTTATCCATGCCCGAGAAAACGGGCGGAACGTTGGCAACAGTTTTGGCAACACCCCTATTTTTTGGTGTTGCCGTAAGTGCCGAGTTGTCAGTGTTGAGGGGGTCTTCCAGCCCCCGTGAGTCAATTGGGTGATACGACTGTCCGCCGTCTAGTCGCAGACTGGAGTCTCAGAATCAGCCCAGTCATAGCAACGGAATCCGAGGGAATCTCAGGGAAAGTGGGTTGAAGCGAAGGTGATCCTGGGTCACAATTGGGGTCACAAAACGGGTCATTTGGCTGATTTCGGTCCTGGGTTCCAGAGCGCGGTGAAGTCGGCTTACCCCGGCTGGAGCGTTGTGCGTCACACCGCCACCAGCAAGATCCGGCTCCGTGTTCGAAGCGGTGAACGATGCGTCGGTGAGCAGGCCGTGCTGCCCCTCACCTGGGAGGCCCGCAACGTGGCGGAGGCGATGCAGTGGATCGGTCGGATCTACAAGCTGGTCCACGCCGAAGAGCACAGCCTGAAGACCGCTCGCGATGCGGTGCTGGGCAAGACCACCACCCACGTTGAGAAGAAGGACTGGAGCTGGGACCAGATCTGCGAGAAATACCGGAACCACCTCCAGACCAGGAAAAACAGAATCAAGGACACCACCTTCGAGGCGTCCTATGGCCGCTACTGGGAGGTGATGCTCAAGCTGCTCCGCAGCAACACACCACCGCGCACCGGCGCTCAGCTGCTGGATGCCGTGCTGTCAGCCCCCAGGGTCAGCAAGAAGCCCGGGAAGATGTTCGGCACCCCCCTGAAGACCTGGGGCGAGCAAGACGCCAGCCGGTTGGAGTGCAGCCTGGCGATCAAGAACCTGCTGACCTACGCGGTGTCGATGGACTACCGCCCAGGGGTGTGGCTGATTCCAGAAGCCCTCTACGAAGACCTCCGCGGGGCAGAGGGTGCTGGCGGCAAAGAGAAGAGTGACCTGACCGACATCGAGATCCTGGAACTCATCCAGGCCATCGAGCAGCGCAGCCCAGGCTGGGCATCAGTGCTGCGCCTCTGCGCCACGTTCGGGCTGAGGCCGTGCGAGGCAGACAGGAACCGCCACCTGGAGGTGAGAACCAACAGCCGCGGCCAGGAGCAGCTCCACTGCAGCTATCAGAAGAAGGCTGGGAAACGCCTCACCCCGCAGCGTTGGCTGGTGCCCCTGCCATTCATCGACCACGGTGGCGAGAAGGTCTGGTGGGACGGCTGGCGGCAGCTGAACGATCTGCCGTGGCCCCCGGTTGAGCGGGTCGATGGTGCTGCACTCGGGAAGTTCCTGCGCCGACAACCGGAGTGGAAAGCCATGGTGGCTGAGAAGGCCAAACAGGGGCTCCAGCTCAAGCCCTACGCCTTCAGAGATTCATTCACCCACCGCTGCGCTCGCTTCGGGATCGCTGATGCAGACGCGGCTCTGGCGAGCGGCCATAGCGTAAAAGTTCACCGCGCTTCGTACATCACAACCGGCGTTGAAACGATGCTCGATGCGTTTGAACGTGCAGCAGGAAGGAATTGAACGGAACTCGGGGGTAGACGGGAAGAATCTCCCCTGCTATGTATAAAACATCAATCGAGATGACACCCGGAAGAATCACTCTCCAAGCGATTCTGAAGGCACTCATTTCATAAGCCGGACTGCTGATTTCGATCGGCGGGTTGATGGGAGAGATACCAGACCACGCCCTTTAGCTACATGTCCCGCAAGGCCAACAAATACGCAACAGCAATCGATCGGAAAATCAATGGCCGGAGCATTCGCCTCCCCGCTGGCATTTCCGATTTCGAACGCTCTGGAGCGGATTTTGTGGCGAGCATCTTCGCCAGGGCTCATGCGGAAAACCCTGATGAGGATTGGCTTTCACAATGCCCTCCTCACATCAAGGCGGCAGCGAAGCAAAAGGGTATTACCTCCCGCCAACACCGTGAATTGGGTAGATACCGCGAGGATGAAAAAGATCCTCGGCATCAGCGATAAAACGCTGCTCAGCCTCAAGAATCACACCACAATGTTCCGCGAGGGGCACGACTGGCGACGCAAAGGCGTCTCAGCCCGCAGCCCTCTGCAGTGGAACGTTGCGTCCACAGAGCAAGCCTTCACCAACTGGAAGCGCCCTGCGGCCAGCACCGTGGAGACCTTCGAGCGCGTGGGGGTTAAGTGATGACTAAGGACATCAAAATGGTCATCCACTGTGGTGACGAGAAACTCGAAATCCTGGGCCACGATCTGCACCACAACCTGATCCTTAGTGCCATCCGTGACGCCTACAAGGCGAAAGGGAACCGCTGGGGAATGGCGCTCTTCCAGAAGCTATCGGCGCTCAACTCGCTGCATTACGCCTCTGTGGATGCCGCCTGCAGCGAGCACTACTTCGAGGAAGCAGTGACCAACGGGCTGGAGGAGATCAACGCTCCCAGGATCTACTACGAGCTGCAACCCGAGGAACTGCCTCAGCGCGCTCCTTATCAAAAGGGCTGACCCATGAAAAAACCCGCCGGTGGCACGGCGGGTCTGGGCAGTGATTTCGATGAATCAATCCTAGATCCGACCGCCGGGGAGCAACCGTCTCCCCAGTCACAGCCTGTTTTGGACCTAGACCAGCAGGCGATTCTCAACAAGCTGGACGCAGCATCCGAGTCCAACTTGGGACCGTCTCAAAAAACCGAGCCACATCCCAGTGGCTTCGGTGAGATGAGACAGGAAAACCGCCGCGTACCTGCACCAGCAGCAGTAACGCCAGAGCTGTTGGCCCGGCTCGAACCCATCAGCAAGATCCACCGGCTTCTGCCAGTTGGTGGTGGCGATGAGTTCAAGGCACCGCTGGTCTCAGATTGGCCTAACCACCCAGGGGTGTCGATCCCCGACATCCTCAGGTTCAAGAGGCTCCGATCTATTGGCGTGGCCATGGATCACCTCGTCTGCATCGACGTTGATGGCATCACAGCGGTCGAGAGACTGCTGGCCCTGGGCCTCCTCGATCCTGAACTGATCAACACCTGGCGGATCGATCGTGACAACGATCCCCACCGGTTCAAGTTGTTGTGGGAACCAACCCCAGATCAGCTCCGTCTGCTCCCGAAGCGGATCAGCGGCAAGGATCCGACTAAGCCCCCGGTGAAGGAGGGCAGGACTGTTCTGCAGAAAGGCGAAGCGGTGGAGCGGTTCGCTCTCCACACCGGTCGTCAGGTCGTCGTCATTGGCGACCACTACAGCGGCGGACACTATTGCTGGCCCACTGGCGGCGGCCCAGAAGCACTGTCAGCACTGCCATCCCAGTGGTTCGACTACATCGTCGAACAGGAACGGGACTACCCCAAGCCAGCAGCAGGGGCACACCGCACCGTCAGCACACGACGGGATGACTGGAGAACGCTCCAGCACTGCCCGATTTGCGGGCGCAACTCAAACGTTGTTTGTCAGATCCATACCGATGGCGAAACCATCCGATGCTTCAGAGGTTCAACCTTCTTCCCCCCTGATCTCCAACCCGGAGAGCTCACAGGGGACTGGCGATACAAGCGCGATCAGCACGTCGGCTGGGGCACCTTCGCCATCTTCCACAGAGCCAACCTCGGGTCTCCCCTCCAACGACTCAGGAGGCAGCACCGTGACTGATCTCCTGCGTGTGGACTGGATGCCGGATGGCTGGTTCACCGACAAAGAAGGCAACGATCTCGGCACCGGTCTGGCGCCTGGGGACCTTTGCGTGCAGTTGAGGAAAGGGCTCGGAACACGATTGCGATGGAACGAACTCCTCCTTCAACCAGAGCTGAATGGGCAGCCAATCCCAGGGACAGCCTTGGAGCAGCTGTATGTCGCCTTATCGGAGCGGGGATGGCGGATCAGCCAAAAACCCGCGGAAGATGCTGTGCTCCGCGTCGCCCAAGAGAATCGATTTCACCCTGTCGTGGTGTACCTGGAGACCCTGGTCAAGGCTCCCGATCTAGACCCCATCGACCTGGATGAAATCGGCAGCTACTGGGGGGTCCAGGACGATCAGCTGTCGTGCCGGATGCTTCGAGTGATGCTGCTGGGAGCCGTTGCCCGCATCTACGACCCCGGCACCAAATTCGACACCATGGTGGTGTTCAAAGGTGAGCAGGGGAGAGGCAAATCAACCTCGCTCCGCAAGCTGTTTGGGCCGCAGTGGCTGGTCGATACCCAGCAGCCGAAGCACAAGGATCAGCTGCTCGTTCTGCACAGGTGCTGGTGCTACGAGGCGGCGGAGCTGGACTACATGACCAGCCGCAAGGAATCGGGGCTGATCAAGGGCCTGCTGAGTTCAGCGGTGGACACCTTCCTCGCACCCTATGGGCGCTTCCTTGAGGCCCATCCGCGCCGATCAATCATGGTCGGCACCTGCAACCGAGACGACTTCCTCAGGGATGCCACCGGCCACCGGCGCTTCCTCGTTATCGAGACGGGCCAGATCGATTGTGACCGGATTGAGGCTGATCGCGACCGCATCTGGCGTGCTGCTGTTCGGGCCTATCAGGAGGGGGAGCCTGCGTTCCTGTCAGCAGAAGATCAGGAAGCCAGCAACCAGCGGAACAAGAGCTTCGAACTGGAGAACCCATTCGAGGCAAGCGTGGGGCACTGGCTCCGCTATGGCGTGATCCCAAATGATCAGTTCACCTTCGACGAGTGCCTGAAAGGGATCGACCGGTGCAACCTTCCCAACACCGATCGCCACCATGTCAAAGAGGCGTTGAAGGAGCACGGCTGCAAGCCGCCGAAACAGCAAGTCCGCCGCAACGGCGTGAAGGTCAGGCTGTGGACTCACTACCGAGCTGCCTCGGCTGCCTCACCCTCTGCGAGGGGGCATGAGGCGCCTCAATCAGCAGCGACAGCAAAGGGGCCGGGCGATTTGTCTCATGCCTCTCCTCCTTTTAGAGAAAGGAGTGAATTACAAGAAACAGGGGGGCATCAACAGTCCCTGCCGGGATGTGCGGAAAAGGGTGAGGCGGCGAGACAACAGCCCAAACCCCCTGTGGGATCTGGATTTGATGTGACCTCGGATGACTTGGGATGTGAGGCAAGCTCATAATGAGAAAGCATTGGTCCCATCAACGATGCAAGCCGTCAAAGCAATCCTGGCAGGAACAGTCTTAACTCTTACAAGCAGTGTTTCGGCACTCGCAAATCCTTACCTGCCTCAAAACAACCGATATGCGCCTCAACAAAACCGCTACTCTGAGTACCAAAATCCATACTCAAAATATCAAAATCCTTACAGCGAGTATCAAAATAAATACAGCGATAAATACATTATGAAGTGCCAAGAGACTGGTGGCTGCTAATTCAAGCGGCTCTCGGAACTAGTCACCGCCTTGAATGAACGTGCAACAAAGTTGCTCGTCTGTTCAATTTGACAATTTGCTCCGAGCTTCAGTCCTGCGTGCTTGCTGGAATGGCAGGTACGCAGGACAGTCCATTCATCGTGGTGAGACCCAGCAACGGCAACGACTGGGATCCCAGCAATTGAGATGAGATCTGAGCCGGTTGAGACAGGTTTTTTCGTGTCCAGATCGGGTCCAGCGCCCACGGGTCTCAGCCCGGAATTGAGATCGCGATGGGACTGGCACAGCGGCCTTGCGTCCTTGGATAAGCCAGTAGAGCTTGGGAATGAGGTTTTTTTGGGTCTCGAGTAATATCCCCATTCTTGAAGCCTGACCAAAGCTGCAAGGTTTCACGTCTAGTTGTATTTCCAACCCTGATGAAAACACTTCTCTTAATTGCTTCGCTGTTAGTTGTGCCTTCCGCGGTTGAAGCTCAAACAACCTGCTCCACCTACGGAGGTCAGACCTCCTGCTACGGAAGCGGTGGCTCCTCCTTCAACTCCAACACTTACGGCGGCCAGACCAACTACTACGGAACTGACAGCAACGGAAATTCCTACTCAGGTAGTTGTTCTTCTTACGGCGGACAAACGACCTGTTACTGAGCCTTCGGGCTCTTTTTTTTGCTTAGCGCCCGTAATAGCCACCCTTCGGCCTTCGGTTGTTCGCACCGATTCCCAGCAAGGCAGCCAACTCGCGGGTAGCGGCTACAGCTGACCCCAGCTGGTTCGTTTCCAACCCCTGCGCAGCGATTGTCTGCAGCTGGTGGATGAGGAGAGACGCCATCTCGGGGTTTTCGAGCCCCACCTTGTCCACATCGTCCCGCACTACTTTCCAGGCCCTGGCAGTGATCCTGCGGGCTGTACGACGACTGCACCCCTCTCTTTCGGCCACTTTCCCGACGACGGTGCTCGTGGAGTGACCCAACAGCAGGAGCTTCACCGCATAGTTGGTGCGCTCTCGGACTTGGTGCTTGGTGGTCATGGTGCCTCCTGTGCCCGGGCCCACAGCCTGCAGGTTATGGGCAGTGTTTTCGCTGAGAACGTCTGCGGCGCAGCAGATCTGAGCCTGTCGGTTAAGTGGCAGGTTATAGGGTTCTTTTTCGCTGAGATCGACTGCAGCGCAATGGATTTACCCTGGCCGGTCATGGTGGGGCCCCTCATAGCAATCCAGCAGCAGTGAAGGCTTCGATCACTTCTGCTTCAGCAGCAGGATCGAGGTTCATATCAGCGATGGTGTCTTGAACGATGCGCCTGCTGATGGCGAACCATTCCTTGCGCGTTGCTGAGCGTGGCCAGACGTTTATTTCAAGGACTGGTGTTGATGACACGTGATCAAGGATTTTCGGCATCGGTAGTGGTTGCATCTGGAAACGAGCTGAAGACCGGAGTTATGAGGTTTCCAGCAGATGCATCAGCCGATGCCTGAGATCCACAGCTGCATCTCTCTGATCGAGCAGGCCGCCGGACTGCCGTTCAATCTCCCGGCTGAGATTGGAGATCTGACGTTCCAGCTCTGCAACATGGGCGGTGAGCTGGTCTCTGTAGAAGGGTTGAGCGACAGCCTTGGGCAACCAGTTGACCCAGGTCTCCTCGACGAAGCTCGCTGGCATACCGCTGGAGCCTGGATCAGCCTCCAGCGCATGATCGCGATGGGTTAGCTGCCGATCGAGAAGTCGTCTGCTGTCCTCTGGTTGGCAATGGAGCCAACCGAGAACAGGGTGCGGTCGAGCAAGCATCAGTAATACCTGCCAGTCATCGGGTTGATGCCACTGATGAGCTGCTTCTCACGGACCTTGGCAGCACGTTCGTTGGCCTCTCTGAGACGTTCTGTGCGCATCTCCAGGGCCTTGGCTGCCATGGCTCTGGCTTCCTTCTGCTCATCAATGCGGTGCTTCACCGAGGCATCCAACCCGCAGTAGTGAGCCAGCGCAGCATCAGAACGTGAAATTAGGCTAGCCAGGGTGAGATTTTCTTGGATCGCCTTGAAGTTCACAGGCGTTCCGTACTTTCTGCTGGGTAGCAACCCTTTTGCGCCTGGGATCTGCTCAATCCTGGCCTCAAGACGCCGGGCGGAAGCCTCAGCATCAGATGCTTCCCGATAGAACTGATCAATGGCCTGATCTAGATCCATCATTCGCTGACCTCAACTGCAGTACGACGGCTTTGGGGGTTGGACAGTGGGCAGCCCTGAGGGATTGAGGGACAATCATCATCGATTGATTGCTTCTCAAATGCAGCTTCTTGCTGCAACTCCGAAAGCACCAATTCAGCAAAGATCGGAAGACTCCGTTTAGGCATCATTGAACTAAACTAAGAACACAGATCTTTCATCTGTCGGTGTCGGTGATCCTCATGGGGCGGCTTGATGCACCGCCCCTATTTTATTGCCACGGAATAACGAAAGAAAGGGATCTATCACAGTGGTTACCTGGCTTCTGCCAACTTCTCTAAGACTCCCCGCTCCTCACCAGCAGTCGTTTGTGACCCCGGATGGGTCACTTAGGCCGAAAACGACCAGCTTCGGGTCACACTAGAGGTCACAACGCCGAAGCCTCGGGAAGATCGCATCCGAGACTCCAGCGTTTGCAATGGTTGAGGGGGCCTTCCAGCCCCCATGAGTCATTTGGGTGATAAGGCTGACTTCACCCCATCTCCGTTAAAGGTCAGGCAGCAACAGGGGCTGCTTGACGGGAGAAACGAACGATGTTGTTCGCAGTTACGGGTTTGCTCTCACCGAGCAGGCTTCAGTCACCCTCCTCATGCCCCGTCGAAACCATTGCAGCCCCGTGAGGGGGAATGGAGCTGAGCGGAATCGAACCGCTGTCCGAAACACTGGTGTGGATCACCTAGTCCGACGAAGCCGGACTCTGTCATTCTGACAGGAGTGGTGACCTGGAGCACAACGCCCTTGGGTCGAACAAACCGGCTATCCGCTGTTGCAGTAGTGCCACAAGGCCTAGAAGCAGCCGGCGGCGAAGAGCTCATCGCCCTCGGGGCCCATGCCGTGAAACCTGGCAGACGCGCCGTCAGCTTCGAAGCAGACATGGCCTGCCTCTACCGGCTGCACCTGCAGGCTCGACTGCCCTTCCACCTGCTGCGGCAGGTGGCGCGCTTCCCCTGCCAGGGCCGGGAGGACCTCTACGAAGGGATCCGCCAAGCCCTCGACTGGGAACGCTGGCTGCATCCGTCGATGACATTCCGGGTGGATGTGACGGGAACGGCACCGGGGCTAAACCACAGCCATTTCACAGCGTTGCAGGTCAAAAACGCGCTTGTGGATGCACAACGGGATCTCTGGGGGGAGCGTTCCTCCATCGATCTTGCAGACCCTGACCTCTCCCTGCACCTCCACCTCGGCCACGGGGAAGCACAGCTGAGCCTCGATGGCAGTGGTAGCAGTCTGCATCGCCGCGGCTACAGAGCAGCCATGGGAGCTGCACCGTTGAAGGAAAATCTGGCCGCCGGGCTGATTCGCCTGACGGGATGGGATGGGAGCCAGCCCATTGTGGATCCCTGCTGTGGATCCGGAGTGCTCCTGATCGAAGCGGCCCTGACAGCATTACAGCAAGCGCCGGGCTTGAAGCACCACTTTGCACTCGAGAGCTGGGCCGATTTTCAGCCCGAGCTTTGGGATAAGGAAGTCAATCGCGCCCGGCAACGCCGCAGGGGAGACCTCACACTTCCGCTACTCCTGGGGATCGAGGCAAATCCCACAATTGCCGATCAGGCCCGTGCCAACGTAGCCGCCGCCGGGCTGAGTGGAGTCATCCAGATCTGCACCGGCCGCTTCAGCGATCAACCTCTTCCGGATGGGCCGGGAGTCTTGGTCTGCAATCCCCCATACGGCCAGAGGATCGGTGATGAAGCTGAACTCAAAGAGCTGTATCGAGAGCTCGGCAACTATGCGAAAACCAAAGCCCCTGGTTGGCGGCTTTGGTTGCTCAGCGGAAATCGGAACCTGACGGGTGCCCTGCGTCTCAAGGCTGAACAGCGGATCCCAGTGAGCAACGGTGGGATTGACTGCCGCTGGCTGCGCTACGAGATCCGCTGATCAAACCCGTCCCATCACAGCGCGCACCGTTTTCATCAGTCCCTCCAGAGTCTGAGGCAGGAAAGGCCCCTTCAACACCTGCCCTCCGATCCGCAAACTGATGCCGGCCAGCACCAGATTGGCCACAGCAAGGGTCAACAGTGCGCGCATCCAATCCACCTCCCACTGGTCCTGAATCCAAAGCAGCAACGAAGCTTCCCCCGCCAGCAATGCGAGGAACATGGCGGTGCCGCCGATGGCGAGAAACAAGCCACCGCTGATAAGTCGGCGCTTTTCACGATCCACCTCCTGCAGTGCAATTCGCACATGCAGGTCCATCACGGACGCCGCCAGTGCCGTCACCCGCGCTGCCGCTCCAAATCCGCGGGGAGAGTTCTGATCGGCCATCAGGAACGCCGACCCCCACGAAGCATGCTGCCCAGCAGCAAGCCAACACCAAGGGCAACACCAACGGCCAGCAGTGGTCGCTGGCGCACAGGCGCCTCGATCTTCGGCCGCAGGGTGCTGTTCAACTCATCCAGCAGCTGCTCCAGTTGCTCTTCGAGGGGATCAAGGCTGTCGGCCCAGTCGCGGCTGCGATCACCGGCGCTATGGAGAAGCTCCTCCAGCTGCTCACGAACCCCTTGGGGGGTCAGACCCGTGTTCTGTTCAATCAAACGAACCAACTCATCCACACTGCCCCGGGTGGCCTCAAGGGTGTGCTCAGCAAGATCAGGCCAGCGCTCCTGAATAGTCGGCAGCAGACTTTCGAACCGCTCTCGAAAGTGGTGCTCGAATCTGCCGTTGGACTGCTGCGATGGGGAGGCCATAAAGACCGTGGGCAGAAACCTTTAGAAGGGTAGGGAGACTGAAGGCGGAGGGAAAGTCTTTGCAGCGATACGCCCTCCTGCGTCACACCGGAGCACCGGACGACCCCTCTGGATGCCATTTCGATCTGCTGCTTGAGGATGGAGACAGCTGCCGAACCTGGCGGATGGCCACGGTGCCGCAACTCAACGGTCCAGTCCAACCGGCAGTTCCCTTGCCAGCGCATCGAAAAGTCTGGCTGGAACCCCGCAGTGCAGCCGTCTCGGGCAACCGTGGCTGGGCCGAACGGATCAATGCCGGCAAATACGGCGGCGTGCTCCCTAAAGCCATGGATGCAGACGTCACCCTGCAACTCAAAGGAGACCTTCAGGGCTGCCTGCGCATCACAGGTGGGTTCTGTTCTTTATCGGACCCTTGAGCTTTTCGTGGGTTCCGCTAGTTTCGGTTCGCTAACAGCCCTAGATCCTGTTGGTTCATATCAATCAGGTTGGGCTTACGCATTTCAAGTCGTTCGGCGGAGCGATGACGATTCCTCTTGAGGAGGGATTCACCGTCGTGACCGGTCCCAATGGCTCCGGTAAGAGCAACATTCTTGATGGCGTTCTGTTCTGCTTGGGCCTGGCCACCAGTCGTGGCATGCGAGCTGACCGCCTGCCGGACCTGGTCAACAGCGGCATGCTGAAGGCCGGCAAGGCCGCTGAAACAACCGTCAGTGTTCGCTTCGATCTGAGCAACTGGACACCCGATGTCGCCGAGGAAGGCCTTGAGGTACCGGCAGAGGGCCCCTGGATTCAACCGGGACAAACGGAGTGGACGGTGACCCGCAAACTGCGGGTGATGCCAGGGGGCTCCTACAGCTCTAGCTACAGCGTCGACGGGGTGCCATGCAACCTGCAGCAGCTGCAGACCCAGCTGCGCCGGCTCCGTATTGATCCCGAGGGCAGCAACGTGGTGATGCAGGGTGACGTCACCCGCATCGTCTCGATGAGCAACCGCGACCGCCGCGGCCTGATCGATGAACTGGCCGGTGTTGCCCTCTTCGACACCCGGATCGAACAAACACGCCGCAAGCTCGATGACGTGCAGGAGCGCCAAGAGCGCTGCCGGATCATTGAGCAGGAACTCCTGGCCAGCCGCCAACGGCTGGAGAAGGACTGCGCCAAGGCCAGGCAGTACCAGGAACTCAGGGAACGGCTGCAGCTGGGACGTCGCCAGGAAATGGTGCTGGCCTACGAGGCTGCCCAACAGGCCCTCAAGGATCTGGCCACACGCCAACAGGAACTGAAAGCCCAGGAACAGAGAGACGCCGCAGCCATTGCCAGCGGCCGGGAGCAGCTGAACAAGGCTGTTGCCGAATTGGACCTGCTGCAAGAGCAGGTGAAGGCCCTTGGGGAAGACCATCTGCTGGCAGTTCAGGCGGAACTGGCTGGCCTCGACACCAGCAGCCGTGAACTGGAACGCCAAGCCAGCCTTCACCAGGATGAAGGCCAGAAACTGCAGGCGCAACGCCACGACCTCGCCACCCGTCGCCAGCAGTGGCAGCTGCAATCAAGGGAGCTGGAACACGATCCCCATAAGGAGGCCCTGAGCGCCGCCGAAGACAATTGCAAAGCGGCTGAAGCGGCGGTGGAGATGTCGCGACGACGGCTAGCGGACGTAGCTGGTCGCTCCGGCGCCTGGGTCGAGGAACAGAAGCGCCGCAGTGGTCGCCGTCAGGAGTTGCAAGGCAGCATCGCTCCCCTGTTGGAGGAGCAGCAGCAGTTGCAGGAACGGCTGCGGCAGGAACGGGAACGCCTGGAGGAACTCACCCAGGAGCAGCAACAGGACGGCGCCGACAGAGACGCCGTACAACAGCAGCTCGCAACCCTGGAGGAGACCTGGCAGACCCTGCTTCAAGCCATTGCCGACGGCAAACAGGAGCTCCAGCAGACCGCCGACTCCCTGGCCATCCAACAGCGCACCCGCAGCCGGCTTGAACAGGAGCAGACCCGTTTGGAACGGGAGATCGCGCGTCTGGAGAGCCGGCGCGATGCCCTGCAGGAAAGCCGCGGCACCGGGGCCCTGCGCCTGTTGTTGGAGGCCGGCCTCGATGGGATCCATGGCCCTGTGGCCCAGCTAGGGGAAGTGGAGGACCGCCATCGCCTGGCCCTTGAAGTGGCCGCTGGGGCTCGTCTCGGCCAGGTGGTGGTGGACGACGACAGCATCGCAGCCCGCGCCATTGAACTGCTCAAGAGCCGCCGGGCTGGCCGGCTCACCTTCCTGCCCCTGAACAAGATCCGCGCACCTGGTGGAGGCGGATCAGTCGCCTTCGCCCGGGGGGCACGCTCAGGTGGCGACAGCAGCGCTGGACTGATCGGCCGGGCCGTGGAACTGGTGCGGTTCGAGCCGATCTATGCCCAGGTGTTCGCTTACGTCTTCGGCGACACCTTGGTGTTCTCCGACCTGGCCAGCGCCCGCCAACAGCTGGGACGCTCCAGGGCGGTAACCCTTGATGGGGAGCTATTGGAAAAGAGCGGCGCCATGACCGGCGGCAGCTTCTCCCAGCGCAGCAGCAGCCTCAGCTTCGGCCGCAGCAGCGATCAGGACGAATCCGAACCCCTGCGGCGGCGCCTGTTGGAACTGGGGGAATCCCTGGTGACCTGCCGGCGGGAGGAGTCGAAACTGGCGCAACTGATCGAGCAGCAGAAACCGCAGCTGCGCGAACTGGAGAAGCAACAAGCGGCCCTGGTCGCCGAGCGCAATGCTGCCCGGCGCAACCATGGCCCCCTGCTCGAGCGCAGCCACCAACGGGCCGAACGGCTGAGCAAACTCCAGCAAGATCAGACCAACCAAGAGCAGCGGCTTGAAGCCATCAGCGCTGCACTTACCCCACTCACTACAGAGCTCCAGGCCTTGGATGATGCGGAGCGCAAGAGCGGCAATAACGACGATGCCGCGGCCTGGGCCCAACTGCAGACAGAACAGGAAGCCGCCGACAAACGCTTGGAGACGGCCCGCGGCGAGCGTGACCAGCTGCTGAATGCCCGTCGCGAGCGGCAGCTAGCGATTGAACGCTTAGGAGATCAGGAGAAAGCCCTAGCCGCCGAAGAAGCCCGGTTGCAGGAAGCGGTGAAGGCCCTGGCCAGCGCCCATGGCGCCTGGCGTCAGCAGCAGACCGACCTGCAGGACAAGCGGATACAGCTCGAGCAGGAGCAGAGCGACCTGCAGGAGCGCTTCGGCAGTCAGCGCCGGGCTCGGGATGCTGCGGAAGCCGAGGTGGGCAGGCAGCGTCAGGCCCTGCAGCAGGCCGAGTGGAATCTTGAGCGTCTCAAGGAAGACCGCGAAGGATTGATCGAAGAGCAGCGCAGCGGTGCGGTGCGCCTGCAGGAGATGGAGCAAGCCCTGCCCGACCCACGACCGCAAATCCCGGAGGCACTCCGCCTGGCGGGCTTGGAGGCCTTACAGGCCGATCTGCAGGCAATCCAGCAACGCATGGAAGCGCTGGAGCCCGTGAACATGCTGGCGCTGGAAGAACTGGAGGCCCTGGAAGAGCGGCTCAATGAACTGAACGCGCGACTCGAGGTGCTCAACAGCGAGCGGGAGGAGCTGCTTCTGAGGATCGAAACCGTGGCCACTCTGCGCCAGGACGCCTTCATGGAAGCCTTCACCGCCGTGGATGGCCATTTCCGCGAGATCTTCGCCTCGCTCTCCGATGGTGATGGCCATCTGCAACTGGAGAACCAGGAGGAGCCGCTGGAGGGTGGCCTCACTCTGGTGGCACATCCCAAGGGCAAGACCGTGCGGCGCCTGGCCTCGATGTCGGGCGGGGAGAAATCACTCACGGCACTGAGCTTCCTGTTTGCCCTGCAGCGCTTCCGGCCGTCGCCCTTCTATGCCCTTGATGAAGTGGACAGCTTCCTTGATGGGGTCAATGTGGAGCGCCTAGCGGCCCTGATCGCCCGTCAGGCCGAGACAGCCCAGTTCATGGTGGTCAGCCACCGCCGCCCAATGATCGGCGCAGCCCAGCGCACCATTGGCGTGACCCAGGCCCGCGGCGCTCACACCCAGGTTGTGGGTTTACCGGATGCCGCTTGAACGAACGGAGTTTTCGCTGTGCAATCTGAACGTGACAGGCGGAACCCCTGCGCCACAATGGCTTGATTGTCCATGGCCGAGGGCCCGCGCTTGACCCCGACCCCTACCCCAAACGACGCCATCACCACTGGCGTGCCCAGCGATCGCCTCTGGTTGCGCTCCGAACTGATGGGCACTCAGGTAATCACCCGTGACACCGGCCGCCGCCTGGGTGTAGTGGGAGAAGTGATCGTCGATATCGACCGCCGTGAAGTGGTGGCCGTGGGGCTGCGGGACAACCCACTGACCCGTTTTCTGCCCGGCCTGCCGCGCTGGATGCCGCTGGATCGGATCCGCCAGGTGGGCGATGTGATCCTGGTGGATTCGGCCGACTCCCTGAGTGAGAACTTCAACCCAGAGCGCTACAGCCGGGTGATCAATTGCCAAGTAATCACCGAGTCGGGAGAGCAGCTGGGTCGGGTGCTGGGCTTCGCATTCGACATCGAAACTGGTGAGCTGACCACCCTGGTGATGGGAGCCCTTGGCGTGCCCCTACTGGGGGAAGGGGTGCTCAGCACCTGGGAAATGCCAGTGGAAGAAATCGTTAGCAGCGGCCCGGATCGGATCATTGTTTACGAAGGAGCGGAAGACAAGCTCAAACAGCTCAACAGCGGCGTGCTGGAGAAACTGGGGGTCGGTGGCCCCAGCTGGGAAGAGCAAGAGCGAGAGCGCTACCGGGTCAACCTGGTGCCCGTGGAAAACCAGCTCACCTCGGGACAACCGCAGGCGCAGGAGCAACGGCGTCTTCAGGCGTCAGAGGCCGAAAGGTTTGAAGCTGATGCTGAACTCGAGTACGTAGAGCTGGAAGATCGGCGTCAGGAATCCATGCAGCAACGCCGCTACCTCGATGAGCCGCAGCGGTACGACGAGCGTCGCTACGAGGAGCCTCCCCGATACAAAGAACGACCGGCTGAGGGAGCACGGACCTACGACGAGCCCGCGCCATACGAGCAGGAGCCTGCTTACGAAGAGCAGCCACCCCGGCGGGCCATGCCGGCCTCCCGCCGAGCGGTTCAACAGTCCGGCGAACCCCTGGATGTGGAACCGATGGAGGACGCAACGCCCCCACGGCAAACCCAAGATCTCGACGACCCCTGGTAAAGGGCTAAAAGGACTGGAAGCGTTCAGGACGCCTTGAAGTCCAGGGATGCGCTGTTGACGCAGTAGCGCTGGCCTGTAGGAGCGGGGCCATCTGGGAACACATGCCCGAGGTGGGCATCGCAGCTGGCGCAGTTGATTTCAGTACGCACCATCCCGTGGGTCAGATCCTGTTTGGTGGTGATCGCATCAGAACTCACACTGTCCCAGAAGCTGGGCCAACCCGTCCCTGAGTCGAACTTGGTCGCAGAGCTGAACAGCGGCGCACCACAACAAACGCAGTGGTACATCCCGGTGGCTTTGTTGTTCCAGTAGGCTCCGGTGAAGGCACGTTCGGTACCGCCGCAGCGGGCCACCTTGAATTGTTCCGGCGTCAGGGATTGCTTCCACTTCTCGGCGCTGCGTTCGACCTGATTGGACTGGGTCATGTTCGTAGTAACCAAACTGGGTATGAAGCCTAGGAAGCGTTGAGCTCACGGGGGAGCAACGCCCTCACCTCGGCCGCCAATGCGGCCACCGCTCCTTGTTCTCCCCGCAATGCCTGGAGATCCTGCCGCTGGCCCTCCAGCCGCTCTGGCGTGTTCAACCAATCGCACGCCTCCAGGGCGATCTCCTCGGGCGTGATCGCCCCCACCCGCTCCGGCACCACGGCGCGGCCCGCACTGATGTTCGGCCAGGCCATCAACCCATTGTTGCGCAGACGCCAGAGGGTCAGCAGGACTCCGATCAGACGCCGCAGACCCGGCAAACGCGCCAGCAACCCCAACCCGCCATCCCAGGCCTGCATCACCTCAAGGTGCTGGGTGGGAACAATCACGATCATCGGCACCGCAAGGGCGCCGAGCTCGGCAGTGTTGGCACCGACCGTGGTCAGGGCCAGGACGCACTGGCTCAGGGGACCATGGGCCGGATGCTGCTCCAGCAGGAGAATCCGCGTCCCCGCCGCCGTCACGATCTCCTTCACCAACTCACCCTGCTCTACCGAAGCAACGGAGGAGCTGTAACGAGCAGCAATCGGATTGGATCCACTAGCAAAGCGCAGCAACTCAGCAACGCTTGTAGTGGGAGCAAGCGGCAGCAGGAAGCGGCATTCGGGTTGCAAGAGAGCCAGACGATCAGCGGTGTCGAGCAAAAACGGCATGCCCACGCTCAACTTGGCCGGCTTGGATCCCGGCAGCAGGGCCACCCACTGGCCCTCGGGTAGGGGGTCTTCCCGGCGGGCGAAGGACGACAGATCCGCCATCAGATCCCCCACCACACGGCATCGGGGCTGATAGCGGACCGGAAGCTGGCGCTGTACCGCCTCCGACATGGCCGCGATCCGGTCGTTCCAGCCGGGCCAGCGCGCCACCCACTCGGCATAGGTGATGTGGCGGTAACCGAGACGGGCCGAGAGCAGAACGGTCCAGAACTGGTCACCGCCCAGGAACACCACCACACCCCGCTGCGGCCAGGGACCGTAGCGCTGGGGGCGCAAAAGCAGCGACCAGAACCGCCGTGCTGGCACGATGCCCTCAAAAAGGCCCCAGGACTCCGCTGCCATCCGCTCTTGCCCTGTGGCATTAGGGCAGGGGACCAACACCAGATGCAAGGCCGCTGGTGCGCTCGGGGACCGGGGACGTAGGCGGAGGCTGGCGTGCAGCCGTTCCGCCAGTGGTCTAACCCAGGTGGTCAGCTCACCGGGACCGTTTGAAACAAGAACAACAGCCGGTCCTGGTTTTGAAGCGCGTGGACTGGCCAAGGGAAAAAATGCGGATGGCGAGACTTGAACTCGCAAGGCCGAAGCCACACGCCCCTCAAACGTGCGTGTCTACCAATTCCACCACATCCGCGTGGTCGACTTCACCGCTCGGATGTTGTCGAGGACCGATCATACCGGGCTGGGTCTTTGCTTTCAGGTTCAACGGTCGGCGCTGATACGATCCGGCGTCAGGCCTAAACATGCTGCGGGATGCCCATCGGCAAAGTGCTGATCGCCAACCGCGGCGAAATTGCCCTCCGGATCATTCGGAGCTGCCGAGAGCTCGGCATCGCCACCGTCGCGGTCTACAGCTCGGTGGACAAAGACGCGCTCCACGTCCAGCTCGCCGATGAAGCGGTCTGCGTGGGCGAAGCGCTGAGCAGCAAGAGTTACCTCAACATTCCCAACATCCTGGCGGCAGCCACATCCCGCGGAGCTGACGCAATCCACCCCGGTTACGGCTTCTTGGCCGAGAACGACAAGTTCGCCGAGATGTGCCGTGATCACGGCCTCACCTTCGTTGGGCCGTCCCCCCACGCGATTCGCTCGATGGGGGACAAGTCGACAGCCAAGTCGACCATGCAATCGGTGGGCGTTCCCACAGTCCCCGGCAGCGAAGGTCTCCTCAGCAGCACCACCCAGGCGGCTGCCCTGGCCGAGGAGATGGGCTACCCCGTAATGATCAAGGCCACCGCCGGCGGCGGTGGTCGCGGCATGAGGCTCGTCCCGGACGCCAGTCAGCTGGAAAACCTCTACAAAGCAGCGCAGGGTGAAGCGGAAGCCGCCTTCGGCAACCCCGGCCTGTACATGGAGAAATTCATCGACCGCCCCCGCCACGTTGAAGTGCAGGTGCTGGCCGACCGTCACGGCAATGTGGTGCACCTTGGCGAACGAGACTGCTCGATTCAGCGCCGTCACCAGAAACTGCTGGAGGAGGCTCCCAGCCCGGCCCTGGATCCCGACTTGCGCCGACGCATGGGCGAAGCCGCTGTTGCTGCAGCCCGAAGCATTGATTACGAGGGCGCCGGAACCGTTGAGTTTTTGCTGGACCGTAGCGGTGGCTTCTATTTCATGGAGATGAACACCCGGATCCAGGTGGAACATCCAGTGACCGAAATGGTCACGGGTGTGGATCTGATCGCCGAACAGTTGCGCATTGCCGGTGGCGAACCCATCAGCGTGAGCCAGGAGGAGATCCAGCTCACCGGCCACGCGATTGAATGTCGGATCAACGCCGAGGATGCCCGCCATAACTTCCGTCCCGCCCCCGGACGGATCACTGGATGGCTACCCCCAGGCGGGCCTGGCGTGCGCGTCGACAGCCATGTCTATACGGGCTACGACATCCCGCCCTTCTACGACTCCCTGATTGGCAAGCTGATCGTTTGGGGGAATGACCGCGACCACGCGATGACCCGAATGAAGCGGGCCCTCAATGAGTGTGCTGTCACCGGAATTCCAACGACGGTGGAGTTCCATCTGGAGATGCTGGATCGGCCGGAATTCATCAACGGCGATGTGCACACCAAGTTCGTGGAACAAGAGATGCTCCCCTGAACTCAGGCAGCGGCCTGTGCGTGGATCAGGATTTGAGAGAGCACCCCCTGCTGACCGACCAATAATTCACGTACGAGGCTGATCAATCCCACCCAGATCACCGGGGTGACATCAACCCCGCCGATCGGGGCAATCACGCGACGACTGACCGCCAGCACCGGCTCCGTCGGCCAAGCCACCACAGGCCAGGCACCCTGACTAAGGTCGACTTGGGGATACCAGGTGAGCACGATGCGCAGCAGGAACGCCAGGGTCCATGCCGCCAACAGCAGGCCGAGTAGCAGGTGGAGAACTGGCAGGGCCTGCAGCAGCAGCGGCGTCACAAAGCTCAAAGCAAATCGTCTTTCATCGTAGAAAGACGACATCGCTTCTTAAGATCGTTGCGGCTTTGATGCTGAAAGCAGCAACCCCATGACCCCCTCCCTCTCCAACTTTCTAAGCAGCCTCGTTTGGGGAGGTGTGATCGTCGTGATTCCTGCCTCGATTGCCCTGTTCCTGCTGAGCCAGACCGACCAAGTCGACCGCAAGCTCTGATCTGCCCCTGGCGGCCCTCGTAGACTGATTCTTAAGCGGGAGCAGAGCTTTGGTTAACGCCAGTCTCAATTGGGCCAGCATCGTCGGCATCGTTTTGGCCGTCGGCGGAGCTCTGCTCTATTTCATGCGGTCCTTCAAGCCTGCCCTAGCCAGGGACTACGACGTGTTCTTTGCAGCCATCGGGCTGCTCTGCGGCGGCATCCTGTTCTTTCAAGGGTGGCGCCTCGACCCGATTCTTCAGTTCGGACAATTCCTGCTGGCGGGTACGACAGTGTTCTTCGCTTACGAAAGCGTGCGCCTGCGCGGCGTCGCCACCGAGCAGGCACGGCGCTCCGCCTATTTCGATGACGAACCTGCCCCGGTGCGGGGCGAAGACCCAGGGGGGCTGCAGGGGAGCTGGGATGACAGCGGCTTCGACCGTTTTGATGAGCCCCAGCCGGTGCGGCGGCGTTTCTCCGGCCGCGATGACGACTCTGAAGAGCGTCCCGAGGAGGAATTTTATCGACCGCGACGAGCCAGCCGTGCCGCCATTCCTGAAGAAGCTGCTAGCCGTCGCTCCACGGTACGCAACCAAGGAGATTCCGGCTGGGAGCAAAACGACGAGCGCTCTCGCCGCATGGCTCGCTTCCGCGCCGGCGAAGCCCGGGATGAGCCACGTCCCGATTTTGGCGCCAGACGGACAGATCGTGACGAACAACGCCGCGGCAGCCGCCCCATGGGGCGCCCTGAGCGTCCTGCTGGGGAACCTGCTCCTTCAGGAGCAGAAGATGCAGCCTTCGCCCCCAGCCGCAGTGCAGCACCTAGCAAGGGACGCCCCGGCGCCAAGACGAGTGCCGCGAGCGACTCCAGGCGTTCCACGGAACCGCCAGTCGCCTCAAACCGGCCCAGCAGTAACCGCCAAACCCCCCGCAGCTCACGGCCGGCCTCTGGCAGGCCGCGGGACAACAGCTCCCGCTTCGACGACTGAGTCGCTTGCCTCGCCCGCTTCTGATCCTGCTCGCCAGCCTGGCACTGGTGGGCTGCAACGGTCGCAGTGAACGGGCCGGTGGTGCCCTACTCGGCACCAGTCAGCAGGCACCAGCCCTAAGTGGAAGCGGTAAGTGGCTGGCGGTCGTCAGCGATCGCGGCGGGAGACCAACGGTGCAGATGCGCCGTCTCAGCGACGGATCGGTTGTGTCTGTTCCTCAGCTGAGCCGTCATCAGCCCCACAGCTCCCCCTCCCTGAGCTGGAATGGACGTTATCTGGCCGCGATCACCCAGCGGGGGCGCCGCAGACTCGCCGTGGTGACCGACCGCCTAAACGGACGGATGCACCCTCTGCCGCTGCCGGGGGGCAGGGACCCTGTGCAGCTCAGCCTGGCGCCCGATGCACAGCAAATCGCACTGCAGGTGACGGATAAGGGCCGGTGGCGCGTGGAACTGCTGGATCTGAGTGATCTGCTCGAGCCAGACCGTCCACCGGGGCAGAGCCTCTCCACACCGGCGCTGTCGTCAGAGCCATGATCCGCGTCGCTCTGCTCTGCAGCCTGGTGCTAGTGACCGGTTGCAGTAGCAACAGGCCCACCCCCCGACACGACCTCAACGGCCTGCTGCGCCAATCGGTGAACAGCAGGCGGGATCCTTCCCTTGGGGGACGTTGGTTTGCCAGCCTGGGCCAAAGCAATGGGAGGGAGCGGGTCGAACTGATCGACCTGCGTACCCGAAGCTCCATCCCGCTGCCGGGCCTCAACCGTGCCGACGCCCAACCGATCAGCGTCAGCGTCAGTGCCGATGGGCAGCGCTTGGCCGTTGTCCAGCAACGCGAAGACCGCACCGAACTGGTGCTCTACCGGCGCAACATCGGCGCAACACAACGGCTGCCCCTGGATCCACCAGGCGTGCCTCGTAGCGTCAGTCTTGACGGTGCTGGCCGACGTCTGGCGGTGCAGGTGAGCCGAAATGGGCGCTGGGATGTGGATCTGATCCGGTTGCCCTGATCAGGGCAACAGCCCCGCCCAGTGCAGAAACGTGTCGCCGCTGAGGACTTCGATCAACAGCACCGCCACAAAACCCACCATGGCGAAGCGGCCATTCACCCGCTCGGCATAGCCACTCCATCCGAAAGCAGGCACGTCGTTGGTGGTGGCGGACGTCGCCGGAACGGACGTGGTCTCAGGGGTCTCGCTGGTGGAGGTCATCCGGCCGGTTCAGGAACCCCCGAAGTCATAGCTAGTCGCAGGGATCAGCCGCCAGTCGCGATCGCCGCTCAGCTCCAAAACCGTGTCATGGAAGTTCTTGAGGGTCGGCCGGTGGCCAACGCTGATGAACGCCACCTCCCGGTCACGCAGTAGTGAGTAGAGGCGGGATTCGGTCTCGACATCCAGAGCACTAGTGGCTTCATCCAACACCACCACCTTGGGGGAATTCAGCAACAACCGCGCAAAGGCCAGCCGCTGCTGTTCACCCAGGGAAAGCAGCCGCGGCCAGTCCTGCTTGATGTCGAGGTCGGGGTAACGCTGCATCAATTTGCCCAACATCACCTGATCCAAAACAGCCCGCAGCTGTTCATCGCTGAAACGGGCCTGATCGAGGGGATAACAAAGCTGTTCGCGCAGGGATCCCAAGGCCATGTAGGGCTTCTGTGGAATGAACAGCAGCTCGCCCCGACCTGGGGAATAAACAGTTCCGGTCGGAGAGCCCCACAGGCCACTCACCACTCGCAGCAGTGAGGTCTTGCCACATCCGGAGGGACCCACCACCAGCAGGCCCTCGGCGCTGTCCAGTGAGAAACTGAGATCACGCACCAACACGTTGTCGGTGCGCGGTGTCTTGACCGTCACCCCCTGCAGCGCCAGCTGGTCGGACGGCACAATCCGGGGCACGAAATCACTCCACTCATCCGGATCCAGGTTGGAGATGTTCGATTGGAAACCTTCCAGCCGGTTGATCGATGCCGAGAACCGAGCCAAGGCTTCGATGTTGTAGATGATGAAAAATAGTGATCCCTCAACCAGGTTGTAAGCAACGTTCGCCTGGGCGAAGCCGCCGTAATCCATCTCCCCGGCAAGAATCGGCGCCGCAAGGATCAGATAGGGGATGAAATTGCTGGCATAGATGCTTGAACGCTGCAGCACCCTCAGCAGCACCTCCCAGACAATCAACAGATTAAAGTTTTCAACAACGGTGGCTAGCCGACGCGTCACCTCCTTCGCTTCCTGCTGTTCTCCGGCATAGAAGGCGATGGATTCAGCGTTGTCTCTCACCCGCACAAGGCCATAGCGATAATCCGCTTCAAAACGCAACTGAAAGTTGTTCAATCGAACCAACTTGCGGCCGGCCACAATCATCAAGACTGAGATAGCAGCGGCATAGGCCAAAAGAGCAAAGGTCAGAGTCTCACTAACCGAATAGAGGATGAGGATGTTGAGCGAAAAGGTGAGGATTGAATCAAAGATATTGAGGGTAAAACCAAGGGCTTGCGCCGTGAAATCGCGAACATCCTCTGAAATCCGCTGATCAGGGTTATCAACATTGGTGGCTGCTTCATCATTGGGATTGAGCACGTAATACGCACGATCCCGCAGGTAGTCGTCCACCAGACTTAGCGACAACCATTCCCGCCAGAACAGCCCCAGTTTTTGGCTGAAATAAAACTGCAGGCTGCGAATCGGCAGCGCGACCGCAAAACAGGCGCCATAGACCCAGAGATTGCGATACGAGGCATCGCCGTCCTTGGAGATCAACGCATTGGTGAGATCCCTGGCAATGAATGTGATACCGGCATTGATGCCGTTCACGCTCAACAGCATCAGGATGATGAGGCCGAGAAAAAGCCAAGGCAGCCAGCGGCGATGCCTGAGTTGGCCACGCACAGAGGCGAACACCACAGCCCCCAGCACAAACAGGGCACTGATGCCCGCCCCCCATCCACGGGACCAGAGCATGGCCAAGGAGGACTGGACTCCACCGAGGTATTGGCTGGTCAAGTCCGGCAGCAGCCACGACAGGCCGTTTATCAACCCGGTGACAAGGAACAGAACGATCCCTGCCACACAGAACAGCAGGCTCACCAGCAGTCCGATGAACTGCCAACCGTTGTCTTCGGTGTAGGGGAAGAAGTAGGGCTGCGAAAGCCGACGCAGCTTGGCGGCCTGATTACGCAGGTTCTGAAGCTGGTGGGTCATGCCACTGCTGAACTTTGTTCAGTCTGGCTGCCGCTGCGTCGCTTCGCCGCTGACATCAACCGGGGGGCCACTCCAGCGGACGCCCACCAATCACGTGCACGTGGAGGTGAAACACCGTCTGGCCAGCACCGGCACCACTGTTGATCACCGTGCGGAAGTCGTCCAGACCCTCCTGTTTGGCCACGCGCGCAGCGATCAACAACAGATGGCCGAGCAGAGCCGCATCCTCTGCAGCACTGGAACGCAAACTCTCGATTGGCTTAAGGGGGATCACCAACACATGAACCGGAGCTTGGGGAGCAACATCACGAAAGGCCAGGCACTGCTCATCGCTGTAGACCTCGTCGCACGGGATCTCGCCACGAAGAATCTTCCCGAAGATCGTGTCGTCTGCCATGAGCCTTGAAAACGAAGGAACAGCCGGACCGGTGTGACAGCAGGGGCATGAATCTCCTGTGTCACCTTTCTCAGAATGCTGGCACGTTGTCTCAGTGCATCCCTGCAAGGCCTGGAGGCCTGACCGGTGGAGGTGGATCTTGCACCGGGTCTGCCGGGCGTCTAGCTGGTGGGTCTGCTGGACAAAGCCATTCAGGAATCACGGGAGCGGGTTCGTTCCGCCCTGCGCAACAGCGGCTTACGCGGCCCCCTGGTGCGCGTGGTGATCAACCTGGCGCCCGCCGATCTGCGCAAGGAAGGTCCCTCCTGTGACCTCCCCATCGCCCTGTCCCCTTTGGTGGCCAGCGGGCAGCTCGCCCGCCCTCAGCTGGACGGCCTCTGGTGCGCAGGCGAGCTGGGGCTCGACGGCAGACTCAGGCCCTGTCGCGGGGTGATTGCCCTCGCCGAAAAGGCCCATCAGCAGAAGGCCCAGGACCTGGTGGTCCCTCCTGTGAATGCCCA